>NZ_WWIC01000137.1:0-1816 GCF_009872555.1 Streptomyces sp. SID5643 | reverse complement strand
GCGGGCGAACCGGCTGGCGCGGTTGCTGATTTCCCGGGGTGTTGGTCCGGAGTCGGTGGTCGGTGTGTGCCTTGAGCGTGGTGTCGAGATGGTGGTGGCGCTGCTTGCGGTGGTGAAGGCGGGTGGTGCGTATCTGCCGGTTGATCCGGGCTATCCGGCGGAGCGGGTCGCGTTCATGGTCGAGGATGCGGCACCGGTGGTGACGCTGGTGTCGGCGGGTACGGCCGGTGTGGTGACGGGTCCTGTGGTGGTGCTGGACTCGGCGGATGTGGTCGGGGAGCTCGGGGGGCTTGAGGGGAGTGCGCCGAGTGTGCCGGTGGCGCCGGAGAATCCGGCGTATGTGATCTTCACCTCCGGTTCCACCGGTCGTCCGAAGGGTGTGGTGGTTCCGCACGCGGGCATCGTGAACCGGTTGGGATGGATGCAGGAGCGGTTCGGGCTGACGGCCGGGGACCGGGTGCTGCAGAAGACGCCTTTCGGTTTCGATGTTTCGGTGTGGGAGTTCTTCTGGCCGCTGCTGGAGGGTGCGGCCTTGGTGGTGGCGCGCCCCGGCGGGCATCAGGAGCCGGAATACCTCGCGTCGCTGGTGCGGGAGCAGCAGGTGACGACGGCGCATTTCGTGCCGTCGATGCTGGAGGCGTTCCTGGCCGACTCCGCGGCCGGCGCGTGCGGGGGTCTGCGCCGGGTGATCTGCTCGGGTGAGGCGCTGCCGCTGTCCGTGCAGGCCCGGTTCTTCGAGGTGTTCGGTGCGGGTGTGGAGCTGCACAACCTGTACGGCCCGACGGAGGCGTCGGTGGACGTCACCGCGTGGCAGTGCAGGCCGGAGCAGCAGGCGGGACCGGTGCCGATCGGTGGACCGGTGGCCAATACCCGTGTGTATGTGCTGGATGACCGTCTTCGGCCGGTGCCCGTGGGTGTCACGGGTGAGTTGTATCTGGCTGGGGTGCAGCTCGCGCGCGGCTATATGGGTCGCGCCGGGCTCACGGCGGAGCGGTTCGTCGCCGATCCCTTCTCCTCACGCGGGGAGCGGCTGTACCGCACGGGCGATGTGGTGCGGTGGAACGCGGACGGTGATTTGGTGTTCGCGGGGCGTACGGACGAGCAGGTCAAGATCCGCGGCTTCCGGATCGAACCCGGCGAGGTCCAGGCGGTTATCGCCGGGCATCCCCAGGTCGCCCAGGCGGCGGTCGTCGCTCGCGAGGACACACCAGGCGACATCCGGCTCGTGGCTTACGTGGTGCCCGCAGGGGCCGTTGAAGAACTGCCCGCGTCCGTAAGAGGGTTCGCGGCGGCGCGGTTGCCGGAGTACATGGTGCCGGTGGCCGTGGTGGTGCTCGACGCGCTGCCCGTGTCGGTGAACGGGAAGCTGGATCGCAAGGCTTTGCCGGCCCCGGACCACGCGCGTTCGGCGGGTGCGGGCCGTGGCCCGGCCAATGCGCGGGAGGAGATCCTGTGCGCCGCGTTTGCGCAGGTCCTCGGCTTGGAGAAGGTAGGTGTCGACGACAACTTCTTCACGCTGGGTGGGCATTCGCTGATGGCGATCCAGCTCGTCCAGGTCCTGCGCGCCCGGGGCGTTTCGGTGTCGGTGCGCGCACTGTTCCTGGCCCCGACCCCGGCCGGGCTCGCGCTGTCGGCCGGTGCCGAACGGGTCGCGGTGCCGGAGAACCTCATCCCCGCGGGCGCGACTGTGATCACGCCGGAGATGCTGCCGCTGGTGGACCTGTCGGCCGAGGAGATCGAGCGGGTCGTCTCGGGCGTCGACGGCGGGGCGGCCAACGTGGCCGACGTCTACCCGCTCGCACCCCTCCAGGAAGGC
>NZ_WWIC01000136.1:0-636 GCF_009872555.1 Streptomyces sp. SID5643 | reverse complement strand
GGCGGAGGTGGCGGCGGGAGCGGGGCCGCTCGACTGCTGGACGGGGCCGGCCGGGGAAGCCGGCGGGGACGGGGCGGGGCGCTGGGCCGTCGCCGTGCCTGCGCCGACGTTGTGGCCGCCGCCTCCGCCGCTGCCGTAGCCGCCACCGCCGCCGAAACCGGAGGGGCCACCGCCGGGCGCCGGGGGCGCGGAGCCGCCCGAGGGGTCGACGATCGCCTCGATCTTCCACTGGACGTTGAACTGCTCGCCCAGCGCCTGCCGCAGCACGTCCTCGCTGCCGCTGCTCAGGAAGTTGTCCCGGGCTCCGGCGTTGACGAAGCCGAGCTGGAGGGTCGTGCCGTCGAAGCCGGCCACCTGGGCGTTCTGACTGAGCAGGATCCAGGTGAAGCGCCGGCGATTTTTGACCGCGTCCAGGATGTTCGGCCAGAGCATGCGGGGGTCGAGATGGCCGCCGCCGGTGGGAGCGGAGGCGGGGGCGGGAGCCGACGTCGCCGGAGGCCGGGCCGCAGGAGGGGCACTGGGAGCGGGAGTGTTCGCCGGTGGGGTGTTCGCCGGCGAGGTGTTCGGGGCGGGGGCGCCCGGGGCCGCCGTGGGCCAGCCACCGGGGCGACGGCCGCCGCTGCCGGCGGAGGCGGC
>NZ_WWIC01000135.1:0-5882 GCF_009872555.1 Streptomyces sp. SID5643 | reverse complement strand
GATGCCGGTCTCCTGCGTGAACGGCGTGTAGATCGCCTTCTGCAGAGCCGCACCATAGGAGCCGCCACTGTCACGGACGACCACCGTCTTGCCGCCCTTGCCGCCACTGTTCGCGCCTGCCCGGCTGGTGCCGGTACCGCAGCCGGAAAGGGCGGTCGCGGCGGCGACGCCCGCGGTGACCCCGCCTATTCCTCGCAGGAACAGTCTGCGGTCTATTCGGGCATCTTTCATCGTGTGCCTCCTGGGTGGTGCCGGCCGTGAGAAGGGGTGCGGCTGGGGACGTGGAAAGAAGGGGGGTGGCTTGAGGGGGCTAGGGGCGGGGATCCGCCTCGTCCGATCCGGTGCCCAGACCGGGGGGCCGGAGGGTCTCGGCCCGCGCGGCCGTGTCGGGGTCCCACGGGACGGCCAGGGCGGCCAGTTCCTTGCCGGGGGCGACGGTGAGGCCGTGCATGCCGTAGAAGATCCGGCCGCCGGCCGGGGCGTGGACGGTGTGCTCGGTGCCGTCGGTCGGGTCGACGATGCGGCCGAGGAGGTCGCCCTCGGCGACTTCGCCGATGACGTCGGCGTCGAAGGAGAACTCCGGGTACCACAGGCCGGTGGCCTCGGCGGTGGCGCCGCCGGACCAGACCCACTCGCGGATCGGCTCCGGAGCGGAGCCGTCCTGGTCGAGGACGCCGAGATGGCGAAGTGCCTTCAGCAGGCCGTCGACACGGCGGAGGGCGGTGGCCTCGTCCCGCCGGCCGAGCTCGCCCACCTCTACGAGGACCGCTGAGATGTTCCGGCGGGCGGCGGCAGCGTGGCTGTTACCGCCCTCGGGCGTCAGCCCCAGGATGACGTCCTGGATGCCGAAGGAGCCTGCCAGTTCGGCCGTCGCCTTGTCCAGGTCCGGGTCACCGGTGAGGCGGTAGCCGACGAAGTCCCGCAGGACCTGGTCGATGCCGCCGCAGTGCAGGTCGATGTAGACGTCGGTGCCGTCGATGAGGTGATCGAAGAGCCAGGCAGCCAGCCGCTCGGTGGGGCCCCCGGCCGGGTCGCCGGGGAAGACACGGTTGAGGTTCACGCCGTCGACCGGGGAGACGTTGAGCCGGCCCTGGTACACGGCGGGAGGGTTGGCGACCGGACAGACGATCACCTGCCCGCTCACCCCTCCGGGCTCCAGCAGGTCTGCCAGGCGCGCGGCGGCTTCAATGGGCGTGAACTCGCCGCCGTGCACACCGGCGGTGATGACGACCCGGGGGCCCGGGCGGGTTCCGTTGACCAGGGTCACCGGGATGTCCGTGGTGAGGGTGCCGAGATCGGCCTGGACGGTGCCGCGCGCCTTGGTGCCGGGCGCGGCCTGAAGGGAGCCGACGCTGAGGGTGGCGTTTTGCACGGTCATGCCTCCGTACGTCCGACGGTGGACAGGAAGTCGATGGGCTGGGGCGAGGCGCCGTCCAGCGCGAGGTCCGCGGCGATGTCGCCGAAGGCGGGCGAGAGTTTGAAGCCGTGACCGGAGAATCCGGCGAGGAGGATGACGTTCTCGGCGCCGGGCAGCGGGCCGACCAGGGGGCGGCTGCTCTCGGTGTAGCCCTCCATGTAGACGGAAAGGCGCGTGGGGTCCGGGTGCAGGTCGGGCAGGTATCGCCCGATCAGCTCGGAGAAGATCTCCAGCTCGTCGGGCCGCACGGTGCGGTCCAGCCGGTTGGGGTCGTCGGCGAGCCGGTGCAGCGCACGGGACAGTCCGAGCTTGACCGAGATGCCGTCCGGGGAGGGCAGGCCGTAGCAGTGGGTGGGGGCCGTGCGGATGAACGCCGGGCGCTCCTCGCCGAACCAGGCCTCCGGGGCGGTGGGCACGTACCAGGCGCTGACGAGGCGGCGGACCTCCACCTCCCAGGGCAGGTCGGGCAGCAGGTCGTTGACCCAGGGGCCGGGCGTGACGACGGCGGTGTCGAAGCGCTCGGTGCCGGAGTCGGTGCGGATCTCCACGCCTCCGGCGACCGGGACGATCTCGCGGACCGTGCTGTAGCGGTGGATCACGGCGCCCAGCTGCTCGGCGCGGCGGGCGGCGGTCTGGATGGTCAGCTCCGGGCGGATGAACCCGGCGCGGCGGTCGAGCACGGCCGCGTCGCCGTCCTCGATGCGGTACTGCGGGAAGCGCTTGGCGAGCGCCTCGACGTCCAGCACCTCGTGATCGAGGTCGTGCTCGGCGATGGACTGAAGGACGGTGGCCATCTGCTGGTGCTCGGTGGGTCCCATGAGCAGGCAACCGGTCAGACGGCGCAGCTCGCGGCCGGTCTCCTTCTGGAGCTGCTCCCAGAGGGCGTCGGCGTGCTTGAGGAGCGGAACGTAGCGGGAGTCCTCGAAGTGCGCGCTGCGGAAGATGCGGGTCTCGCCGCCGGCGGCGCTGCGGTCGTGGCCGGGTGCGTAGCGGTCGTAGCCGACGACGTCGGCGCCGCGGGCCGCCAGCCGCCAGGCGGCCTGGCTGCCCATCGTTCCGACGCCGACCACCGCGACGCGCTTCCTGGCAGCTGACACAGGACTTTCCTTTCGTATCGCCGAGGCGCATGCTGAGCCTTCGACGTGAGGCTGTTCGATTCGAGATGGTTTGGGCGGGAGCCAGGTCCCCTCGTGGACCTGCGGCTCACAACCGCCGCGTCTCGCAGTCCGGCTCACTTCCGGGGGGTCTCCCCGAAGACCGTGCCACTATGTGGAATGCTGTGCTAGAATCTGGCACAGAGAATGACAGTGGCTTCTGGGAGGAGTCAAGAGGGTGTCGAGCAGAATTTTCGAGGATTAACAGGGGGAAACCGGATGGAAATGAAGAGCGTCACCAGGTCACTCCGGATCCTGGAGGCGGTCGCCCAGCATCAGCCCGTGACGGTAGGGGAGTTGACGAAACTCTTCGGGCTGCCGAAATCCACCGTGCAGCGCACGTTGGTCACGTTGGCGGAGGCCGGCTGGCTGCGCGCCAACCGCAGGGACACCACCCGCTGGGAGATCGGCGCCCGCGTCCTGGCCGTACGACCCGCCGCCCTCCAGGGCTCCAGCCTGTTCGCCGCCGCCCGTGAACCCATGGTTCGCCTCCGGGACGCGGTGAACGAGACCATCCACCTGTCGGTACCGGACGCCCTGCAGTGCATGGTCGTGGTGGACCGCGTCGACTGCGACCAGGCGGTACGGACCTTCCACACCATCGGCGACACGTCACCCCTGCACGCCACGGCCGTCGGGCGCGCTGTTCTCGCCCACCTTCCGAGGCGGGACGTCGATGAGCTCATCGCGGCGGGGCTGGAGCGGTTCAGCGACACGACCCCCGTCGAGCCCGACGAGCTGCACGCCGAGCTGGACCGGATCCGCACCGACGGCTACGCGGTCAACCGCAACCAGTACCGGCCGGGCGTCTGCGCCGTCGCCGCCGCCGTGCTCGACGAGGACGGCACCCCGCTGGCAGCCGTGGCCGCCTCCATGCCCGAGGCGCGGTTCGACAGTGAGCGGACGCCGAAGTGGGGCCGCCTCCTCGCCGACACCGCCGCGGAGATCTCACAGCGCCGCCG
The DNA here is from genome assembly GCF_009872555.1 of Streptomyces sp. SID5643. NCBI lineage: Bacteria > Bacillati > Actinomycetota > Actinomycetes > Kitasatosporales > Streptomycetaceae > Streptomyces > Streptomyces sp. SID5643. The sequence continues at coordinate 2,349 of NZ_WWIC01000135.1, read as the reverse complement.
GGGCGCCTGAGCGGCAGACGGCCCGCAGACCGTCGACCGGGGGCCGGCTCACACCCTTCGCGTGCGAGCCGGCCCCCCAGCCTCGTCCCAGGGGAGCCACCGCCCTGCGCCCGGCGGGGGAAGCCGGACACAGGGCGGCCGCACCACGCGGCACGGCAGGCCTGGTCAAAGTCCTACCGGCTGTCCATCGCCGCGGGGAATCGGGACCCCGGTGCATCTCGAGTCCGGCCCACTGAACCGCCGAACCCGACCACGTTCCACATCGTGGCACACTATGCTGGAATCCGGCACAGATCATGGCCATGGATCCGTGCCGGAGTCAAGAGCCATGAGAACCAGGGACCACAGGTCTGAGGGGGCAACGAATGGAAATGAAGAGCGTCACCAGGTCGCTCCGGGTTCTGGAGGCAGTCGCCCGACATCAACCCGTGACGGTCGGGGAGTTGACCAAGATTTTCGGACTGCCGAAATCCACCGTGCAGCGCACCCTGGTCACCCTCAATGAGGCGGGGTGGCTGCGGGCGAACCGCAAGGACACCACCCGCTGGGAGGTCGGCGCCCGCGTCCTGGCCGTACGACCCGCCGCCCTCCAGGGCTCCAGCCTGTTCGCCGCCGCCCGTGAACCCATGCTCCGGCTCCGCGACGCGCTGAACGAGACCATCCACCTGTCGGTACCGGACGCCCTGCACGGCATGGTCGTCGTCGACCGCCTGGACTGCGACCACGCCGTGCGCACCTTCCACGCCATCGGCGACACCTCACCCCTGCACGCCACCGCCGCCGGGAACGCCGTCCTCGCCCATCTGGAAAGGTCCGAGATAGACGAGGTCACCGCGGGGACGCTGGAGGGTTATGGCGAGGAGACCATCACCGACCCGGGGCAACTGCGTGCGGAGCTCCGGCGCGTGAGAGAGCGTGGCTACGCCGTCAACCACAATCAGTACCTCCAGGGTGTCTGCGCGATCGCGGCACCCGTGCTCGACGGTGAGGGCACACCTCTGGCCGCCGTGGCTGCCTCCCTGCCCGACTCCCGCTTCGAACCGGGCCGGTTGCCGGAGCTGGGCCGACTGGTATCCGAGACGGCTACGGAGATCACCGCCCGTCACCTGGCCTGACGACGGCCCCGGCGTCACTTCACGATCACATAGATCTTCCGCACGGTTTCGACGGTCTTCCAGACACCGACGAAGCCCGGCTTCATGACAAAGCTGTCACCCGCCTTGTAGACCACCGGCTCGCCACCTTCCGGCGTGAGTTCGACGATGCCGGCGAGGATGTGGCAGAACTCGAAGGTCTCCCCCTTGACCGAGCGCGTCTCGCCGGGCGTCGCTTCCCAGACTCCCGTGTGGATCATCTCCCCGCGGGCCATGTCCTGGGGCCAGGTCATGAACGCGGGGTCGCCGGACACCAGGCGTTCCGGGAGCGGACCGGACCTGTGCGGCGCGAAGGCGGGATCGGTGTCGATGGTCTTCAGGAACGACATGTTGTTTCCTGTCCTGGGCTCGAGAAAGGGCTGCTGAAAGTTGCTGGTCGCCGAGGCCACCGCGAGGAGAGGTCACGGGCCGTCCCTCGCGCCCGGCGGCATGGGATCCGGGCACGGGTGAGGCCCGTGACGGCGCGCGCTGATACGCAGTCAGGGCATGACCGTCGTCATTTCACAGGCACCGCGAGGTACTGGTACTCCAGGAACTCGTCGATCCCCACGCGGCCGCCCTCGCGGCCCAGCCCCGACTGCTTGACGCCGCCGAAGGGTGCGGCCGGGTTGGACACGAGGCCCGTGTTCAGCCCCACCATGCCCACCTCCAGCCGTTCGCTCACCCGCAGGGCACGGTCGAGGCCCTCGGTGAAGACGTAACCGACCAGGCCCCAGGGAGTGTCATTGGCTCGGCGGATCACCTCGTCCTCGTCGTCGAAGGTGAGGATCGCGGCGACCGGGCCGAAGATCTCCGTGTCCATCAGGCGGCTGCCGGGATCGACGTCGGCCAGCACGGTCGGTGGGTAGAAGCAGCCCGGGCCTTCGGGGGTACGGCCGCCTACGAGCACCCGTGCCCCGCGCTCCACCGCGTCGGAGACCAGCTCCTCGACCTTGGCGCGCCCCCTCCGGTCGATCAGTGGGCCGACATCGACGCCGTCCCTGGCGCCCGGACCGACGACCAGCGCGCCCATCCGCTCCGCCAGCCGGCGCCCGAACTCCTGCGCCACCGAGCGGTGCACGAAGAAGCGGTTGGCGGCCGTGCACGCCTCACCCATGTTGCGCATCTTGGCGACCATCGCACCGTCGACGGCCTTGTCCAGGTCGGCGTCCTCGAAGACGACGAACGGCGCGTTCCCGCCCAGCTCCATCGAGGT
>NZ_WWIC01000134.1:0-3475 GCF_009872555.1 Streptomyces sp. SID5643 | reverse complement strand
GGCCCGGACGGGCTGCTCTTCGTCGGGGAGAAGGGGGCTCCCTTCCGGCGCAGTGCCCGTAGGAACGGACAACGTCAGAGACCTGGTCCCTTTTGCTGTCCGCTGTGATCAGCCGCCGCGTGCCAGATCCGTGCCAGAAGGATTCTCGGCAGCCTCGCTCTGGGCACGGGTGCCACCATCTGCCGAGCCATACGGCGCGCGGCGCTTCGCGCCGACCGGCGGGCATGGCCTACCGGAATGATCTGGAGTTTCCGTTGCGATTGCACATCTGGCGTTCGGATGTGGCCTCGTCAATGTTGGTGACATACTCTTCTATGTACATCACCAACATCGCGTAGGAGGTGCTCGTATGTCTGTCACCCAGATCGACATCGATGATGACGCCCTGGAGCGTGCCATGGCTCTGGCCAAGGTCAGGACCAAGAAGGAGGCGGTCAACCTGGCTCTGCACTTCTACGCCGAGAAGCAGGAGCGTGCGGCGCGCATCAGCCGTCACTTCGAGCGTGCGCGTGAGTGGGGTGCCGTCGAGGACGCCGAGCGCCTGCACCGGGCGGAGAAGCACAGCCGGTGATCTACTTGCTCGACACCTCCGGCCTGGTCCGGCTGTTGCGCGAACCAAAACTGCAGTCGGCCTGGTACGACGCGATCGACGCCGGGGCCATTGCATCCTGCTACGTGCAGCGAACCGAGTTCCTGTACAGCGCCCGGAACGGCCGTGAGTACGACGAGATCGCGGAGATGTTCACCGACCTCTACCCCGACGTGTCGGTGCCGAAGAACGCGGGGCGTTGGATGAGCGCGGTGCAGCACCGTATGGCCCAGGCCGGGGAGCATCGCAGTGCCTCGGCGGTGGACCTCGTCATTGCCGCCACCGCCGCCCACCATGGCCTCGCTGTCCTCCACGACGATGCCGACTATCGTGCCGTTGCCCGGCACGCATCCGACCTCCTCGAGCACAACATCCACGACATCGCCTGAGGTGCATTCCCAAAAGGACATCATGCGGGCGAGCGCACTGGTGTCTGGCCGCGCGAACCGTCGATGGCCGGTGTAGGCCGTGGGTCAGCGCTGTCCTGGTAGGCGAGCGCGCTGCACCCGCAAGGACACCGTGCCCTCCGCATGCCCGGTCCGGCCATCGATGGACGGCCCCACACCTTCACCTTCGGCCGCCAACTCGACGACCGTCATCCGATCCGCCGCCTTCACCGACCGCCAGGAGCTGACCGAAGAGGCGGTCGCGGCCACGCATCGCCAAGTACGCCACCAAGGACGCCGAGACCGCGACGGGCGCCCTCGACCGGCCACTGACTTGATCGGCTCATGGACCGAACCCGCTACTGCAGCGGCCCGGTTCGCGGCATCCGAGCCGCTCTTGAGAGGCGTGCTCAGCCGGTGCGGGGGATCATGGGAAGGGGCGGGGCAGCCGCTGCGAACCGAGGAGGTGGCGATCATGGTGGGTCCCCTGGGCACGGACGATTCGCACTCGCCACGGACGACGCCGGAGAGGGAATGGGCCCACAAGCGGCTTGAGAAGAAGCGCAAACTCCGCGCCGACTTCGTGGCCTACGTCGTGATCAACGCATTCCTGATCGTGGTGTGGGCACTGACGGGTGCAGGGTACTTCTGGCCGGGCTGGGTCCTGGGCGGGTGGGGCGTGTTCCTGCTCCTCGACGCGTGGCAGGCATACTTCCGGCGACCCATCACCGAGGAGGACATCGACCGGGAGCTGCGCAGCAAGCGCTGAGGGCGCGTGCCGGTAGTGGGCCCCCTTCTCCGGCCCGGATGACACACCTCCGGCCCTCCGACTCCGATGTTCTCCCCATGAGAGGGCGACGAGGTTCAAATCCGAGCATTTCAGGGAGCCACTACAGCCGAGTGCTCCCGTCGCCTTGCCGACCCCGGCCGAGGGATGCCGTAGGCCGGCTGAGCGTCCCATGAGGGCGTCATACACGGGAAGCGATCCCGTGTATGACGAAACGGGCAGATCGTGCATATTCTGAAGATATTGCCAGCGCTCTCACTCTTCAGGAGGCGCCATGACATTCGTCCAGGTCATCGACTGCAGGACCAGCAGGATCGATGAGTTGAACAGGCTGATGGACAGCTGGGTCGAAGCGACGCGGGGCAAACGGACAGCCACCCATTCGATCGTCGGCCGGGACCGCACCGACTCCACGCACGTTGTGGAGATCGTGGAGTTCCCCTCGTACGAGGAGGCGATGAAGAACTCACGGCTTCCGGAGACGGACCGGATCTTCCAGGAGATGGTGGCGGCCTGCGACCAGGAGCCCACATTCACGGACCTCGACGTGCTGCGGGACGAGCAGTTGAACAAGATCGTGGTTCGCAACTTCTTCGAGGAAGTGGCCAACAAGAGGAACTTCGACGCTGAGGACACGCTCTGCACACCCGACTACCAGGAGCACGATCCCACCCTGCCGACGGGCGTCGTCGGGCTGGAGGAGTCCAAGGCGGCGAACCGGAAGCTTCACGCCGCACTTGAACCGATGGTCACGATCGAGAACCTGATCGCGGAGGGAGACCTGGTGAGCGCGCAGTTCTCCTTCAAGGGCCGTCATACGGGTGAGTTCCTGGGCATGGAAGCCACCGGCCGGGAGTTCTCAACCACTGGTCACGCGACGTTCCGCTGCCAGGGAGGCAGGATCGCGGAAAGCTGGTGGAACACCGATGACCTCGGTCTGCTGCGGCAACTGGGCGTCATCGAAGCCTGAGGCCCCGAGGCCCTACCAGGGCTTCATCGGCAGGGACACGATGGTGCGTGCCGGGCAATCCTCCTGGGGGCTTCGTCCGGAGCGGGTGACGAGAATCGAACTCGCGCTCTCAGCTTGGGAAGCGACGGCGCTTCGGCGAGGCGAGTTCTAGGTATCTGACCCGGCCGGATGGCCTCTCCTCTGGGTGGCTGTGAGGGGCGGCTGCATCCTTTGATCCTGGAGGCCTGGCAGGTTCATGCCCCTCTGGTGGGTGGTGGCTGCCACGTCCGATACATCAGACGACATCAGACGGAGGACAGCACCCGGGTGAAGGGCTGCGGCGGGACCATGTGCCGCCGACTGGCCGCGGAGGCATGGCGTTCCAGCGCCGCCGGGAGGTTCGGGGGCTACGAGAGGGCCCTCTCGACCCCGTCCCGCAGGGCGAGGACCTGCGGGAGCGCTTCCTGCCAGGGTGATCATCGGTTTGGACTCGATCAGGTCGCGCAACCGGGCTTGGGGCCGCTGACGCCGCGGCCCGACGGCCGAGGACCATCAGGGAGGCGCGGAGCGTGGGACCGCCGTCCCGCTCACGTATGGGCTGTTGGAGAGGGTCCGCGACTGAGAAACCGGTCCGCTCAGGGGGAGCGGGATCCGCCGTCCCCTGAGGAGGATCGGCCCCGTGATGGTCTCACCCCCGGTCGTGACGCCGTGACCCACGCCGCAAAGCCGAACCCCCGCACCACCACCGGCGGAACCCCCGCACC
>NZ_WWIC01000133.1:0-67787 GCF_009872555.1 Streptomyces sp. SID5643 | reverse complement strand
CTGCAACGGCGGCACCAACCAGCAGTGGAACTCGCCCACCCCGCCGCCGGACCCGCCGGTGCCCGGCGGCGCGGGCACGTGCGACATCTACGCCTCGGGCGGCACCCCCTGCATCGCCGCCCACAGCACCGTACGAGCGCTCTACGGCACCTACAACGGCAACCTTTACCAGGTCAGGCGCTCGTCCGACAGCACGACCCGGAACATCGGCGTCCTGCGCGCGGGCGGCACCGCCGACGCGACGCAGCAGGACTCGTTCTGCGCGGGCACCACCTGTGTCGTCACCGTCGTCTACGACCAGTCCGGCCGCGGGAACGACCTGTGGTACCAGGGGTCGAGTGTGGTCCCCGGCTCCACCCAGAGCCGCCCGGCGATCGCCACGTCGGAGTCGCTGGCGGTCGGCGGCAGCAAGGCGTACTCGCTCTACATCAACCCGGGCAACAGCTACTGGCGGGACGGCCACCTGACCGGCGTGCCGACCGGCAGCGCCCCCGAAGGCATGTACATGGTGACCAGCGGCACCCATGTCAACAGCGGCTGCTGCTTCGACTACGGCAACAGTGAGACGACCCGGGCGGCCGACGCGGCCGGGGCGATGGACGCCATCAATTTCAGCACCCAGTGCTGGTTCGGCGGGTGCGCCGGCAGGGGCCCCTGGGTCCAGGCCGACCTCGAATGGGGGCTCTACTCCGGTGGCAGCCAGACCTGGAACCCGAACCAGCGGGCCTTCACCAGCAAGTTCGTGACGGCGATGCTGAAGAACAACGGGACGAGCCGTTTCGCGCTCAAGGGTGGCAACGCCCAGACCGGAAACCTGACCACCCTCTGGGACGGCGCGCTGCCGCCCGGCTACAGCCCCATGAAGAAGCAGGGCGCCATCATCCTCGGCAGCGGTGGCGACTGCTGCAAGCCCGGCGGCGGCGCGAACCTCAGCGCCGGCACCTTCTACGAGGGCGCGATGGTGTCCGGATACCCGTCCGACGTGACCGAGAACGCGGTACAGGCCAACATCATCGCCGCCGGCTACCGCTGACTCGCCGCTCTTGATGGTTCGTCGATGAACGGCACACGCGGAACCATACGGAAGGGCCACCGCACCATGGCAGGTGGCCCTTCCGGCATGCCGCGTCAGCTCACGGCAGGGTCCATTTCTGGTTGGCTCCGCCGTGGCAGGTCCACAGGTGCACGAGGGTGCCGTCCGCCGAGGTGGCGCCCGACACGTCCAGGCACTTGCCCGACCGCGGGTTGCGCAGCGACCCGTCCGGGTTCGCCTGCCAGTTCTGGTTGGCACCGCCGTTGCAGGACCACAGCTGGACCTTCGTCCCGTCCGCCGTGCTGCTGCCGCTGACGTCCAGGCACTTGCCCAGCGCCTTGACCGTCGAGCCGGGCGTCACCGTCCACCGCTGCCCCGCCGAGCCCGTGCACGACGAGATCTGCACCGCCGTCCCGTCCGCCGAGCCGCCGCCGCGGACATCCAGGCACTTGCCCGCCAGCCCCACGACCGGACCCGCACCGGGGGTGGGCGTCGGGCCGCCGCCCAGTTCCCTGATCCGGACGTTGCGGAACGATACGTCGTCCCCCGTGCCGTGATTCTGGATGCCGATGTGGCCGGCGAGCGAGCGGGCGGGGTCGGTGTCGGTGAAGTCATTGATCTTCACGCCGTTGAGCCAGACCTGGAGCCGCTCGCCCTCCACCAGCAACTCGAAGGCGTTCCACTCGCCCGGTGGGTTGAGCGCCGCGTCCCGGGCGGCCGTGTCCGGGGCCTTGACGGCGTAGACCGAGCCGGTCGTGCGGTCAGGCGCGTCGGTGGCGTCGATCTGCACTTCATAGCCGTTGTTCAGTGCCGACTGCGGGTCGCTCGACGGCGGGAAGCCGACGATCACGCCGGAGTTGTCGTCGCCGGGCATCTTCCAGTCCAGCTTCAGCGAGTAGTTGGTGAACTGCCGGGCGCTGTACCAGAGCATGCCCATGCCGCCGTGCGAGGTGAGGGTGGCGTCCGCGTTGGTGAAGCCGCCCGGGCCGGCCTGCGACCAGCCGGTGGTCGAGCCGTTGTAGAGGTTCGTATAGCCGGTCTCGGGCCGGCAGTCGGCCTTGGTCCGGCCTGCCGCGTACCGGATGCCGCCGAGCAGGTGCGCCCGGAACGCCGGCTCCGCGTACGACGCCTGGCTGTGCCCGCCGCCGGTGTAGAAGGACCGGCCGCCCGAGTAGCTCTTGCACCAGGTGTGCGGGTGGTCGGCGCCCATCGAGCCGCCCGAGTACGACGACTCGTCCAGCGTGGTGAGCACGCGCGCGGTGGCACGGGGGTTGGTCCGGAAGTTGTACCACTCGTCGGTGCGGGTCCATGTCTGCGGCAGGTGGGCGGTCGCCGCGTGCGCCCGCCCCTCCACCTTGACGTCGGCCTGCTGGACGGCGGGGTGAGAGGCGAAAAGAGCGCCGACCAGATCGCCGTAGAACGGCCAGTTGTACTCCGTGTCGGCGGCCGAGTGGACGCCGACGAAGCCGCCACCCGATCCGATGTACGACTGGAACGCCGCCTGCTGGGCGTCGTTCAGGACGTCGCCGGTGGTGTTGAGGAAGATCACCGCCTCGTACCGGCTCAGATTGCCGGTGGTGAAGTGGTTGCCGTCCTCCGTGGCCGTCACGGTGAAACTGTTCGCCGCTCCGAGGTCGCGGACGGCCTGGATCCCTGCCGGGATCGAGTCGTGCCGGAAACCGGCCGTCTTGGAGAACACGAGGACGTCGTAGGGCGTGTCCGCGGCACTGACGGGTGTGGGCTGTGCGAGGAGGGCCAGGGCGGCGAGTGTCGTGGCCGCCGCCCCGCCCAGCAGGATTCGGGGATGTCTGCGCATGTCCGTGGCTCCCTTCTTGGTGACAGGCATCAGGGCAGGGTCCATTTCTGGTTGGCTCCGCCGTGGCAGGTCCACAGGTGCACGAGGGTGCCGTCCGCCGAGGTAGCGCCCGACACGTCCAGGCACTTGCCCGACTGCGGGTTGCGCAGCGACCCGTCCGGGTTCGCCTGCCAGTTCTGGTTGGCACCGCCGTTGCAGGACCACAGCTGGACCTTCGTCCCGTCCGCCGTGCTGCTGCCGCTGACGTCCAGGCACTTGCCCAATGCCTTGACCGTCGAGCCGGGCGTCACCGTCCACCGCTGCCCCGCCGAGCCCGTGCACGACGAGATCTGCACCGCCGTCCCGTCCGCCGAGCCGCCGTCACGGACATCCAGGCACTTGCCCGCGAGCCCCACGACGGGACCCGCACCGGGGGCCGGGCCCCCGCCGGTGTCGAGGGTGAACGCGTCGACGTCGAAGAGGAATCCGGAGCCGCCGGCGAAGGTCAGGTAGAGCGTGGTGGTGCCGGCCGGCGCACCGGAGACCGAGCCGCCCACGGTGGTGAAGTTCGTCCACGATCCGGTGACCGGGACAGTGGCGGAGCCGAGGACGGTGCCGGTCGGCGAGCCGGCCCGGACCTGCAACGTGCCGCCCGCGCCGGCTGACGACACCCGGGCGCTGAACGACGTGGCGTTGTTCAGCTTGTACGGCTCGAACGCGATCCAGTCACCGTTGTGGATGTCACCGACGGTCTTGCCGCCCTCGGCGGTCGACTTGTCGAAGGTGGCGATGCCGGACGCGTTCTTGTAGTGCTCGGCCTGCCGGTGCTTCGGCTGAAGGATGTGCTGCGTGTGCGCGGTGAGCCCGGCACTGTCGGTGTACTCGGCGTCGAAGACCCCGAAGATGTTCGCCGCGTCGTCGTGTTCCCCGTCGACCGGGATGGTGATGGTGCCGGAGCAGCCGGTCTTCGAGGTGACCGGGTGGCCATGGCTGTCGTGCCCGACGATGTACGTCATCTTGACCTTGGCGCAGTCGACCGTGCCGTCCTCCGGATCCGTCACGGTGACACTGAACGGCACGGTGTCGCCGAAGGCGAAGATCTCCCCAGCGGCGGGGCTGTTGATGGTCACGGTCGGAGCGGTGTTGCCGACGGTGATGCGCACGTCGGCGGTGCCGGTGGCACCCTGCGCGTCACGCACGGTCAGGGTGGCCGTGTATTCGCCGTTCGTGCTGTACGTCTTCGTCGGGTTGGCGGCGGTGGAACTGGTGCCGTCGCCGAAGCTCCACGCATAGGTCAGTGCCCCGCCCTCGGGGTCGGACGAGCCGGCCGAGGAGAACGTCACGGTCAGCGGTGCCGTGCCGGAGGTCCGGTTGGCGCCGGCCACCGCCGTGGGCGCGCGGTTGCCGACGCCGACGTAGTCGAAGCGGTACAGGGCGGAGTTCTGGTCGCCCTGGTAGTACCCGGTGCCGTAGTCCAGCACGTAGTAGGAGCCGTCCGGGCCGAACGCCGAGTCGATCACCTGCTTGCCGGTCCACGGGAAGCTGTCGATGGTCCCCGGGGATCCGTCGGCGTTGAGGTGGATCGGCTTGATCCAGCCGCGGCCGAACTCCGTGGCGAAGAACTGCCCGTCGAACGACTGCGGGAACTTCGTGGGCGAGCTGACGTTCGGGTCGTACCGGTACACCGGGCCCGCCATCGGGGACTCCGAGCCGCCGCCGAACGCGGGCGGGCTGCCGGCCTCCCCTCCGTAGCGGATCCAGGCGGCCTTGGCGGGGGGCAGGGTAGTCAAGCCGGTGTTGCGGGGCGAGTTGTTCGTCGGCCCGCCCGAGCAGTTGTACTTCGCGCCTGCCGTGTTGGTGGCGAAGTCCCACTCGGCGTACGTCTCGGAGGTCGTGTTCGTACCGGTGCAGTACGGCCAGCCGTAGAAGCCGGGGCCCGTGACGCGGTTGAACTCGACCTGGCCCTGCGGGCCGCGCGCGGAGTTGGCACCGGCGTCGGGGCCGTAGTCGCCGACGTAGACGGTGCCGGTGGCCTTGTCCACGCTCATCCGGAACGGGTTGCGCAGGCCCATCGCGTAGATCTCCGGCCGGGTCCTGGCCGTGCCGGGCGGGAACAGGTTGCCCGCCGGGATCGAGTACGACCCGTTCTCGTTCACCTTGATCCGCAGGATCTTGCCGCGCAGGTCGTTGGTGTTGGCGGCGGTGCGCTGCGCGTCGAACGCCGGGTTGCGGTTGGTCCGCTCGTCGAGCGGGGAGTATCCGGCGGACTCGAACGGGTTGGTGTCGTCGCCCGTGGACAGGTACAGGTTGCCCGCCGCGTCGAAGTCGATGTCCCCGCCGGCGTGGCAGCAGATACCTCGGTCGGCCGCCACGTCGAGGATGTCGACCTTGCTGGACTGGTTGAGCGTGAAGTCGGCGTTGAGCGTGAACCGGGAAAGCCGGTTGACACCCTGCCACGCCGACCAGTTGGCACCGGTGGTGGGTGCGTCGCCTCCTGGTGTGGACAGCGGCGGGGCGTAGTAGAGGTAGATGTGCCGGTTGGTGGCGAAACCCGGGTCGACGCCGATGCCCTGCAACCCGTCCTCGTCGTGCGCGTACACGGGGATGGTGCCGATCACCTTGGTGGTGCCGCCCGCGTCCGTGCGGCGCACGGTGCCGTTGCGGGCGGTATGCAGCACCGACCGGTCGGCGAGTACGGCCAGCGACATCGGCTCACCGACCTCCGCGACTCCGCGGGCCAGTTGGACCTGCTGGAAGTCGGCGGGGTTGATCGGGTGCGCCGAGGCCGGGGTCGCGCTGGACAAGGTGGCGATGAGAGCGGCGGCGACCAGGAGCAGAGCCGAACCGATGGCCTGCCAACGCGCGGGACGCCTGATATTCATGAACATGACAATGCAAACCCCTTCCTGAACAGGTGGCTGCCAGGCTTGGGGCGCGCGCTGCCGCGCCGATGCCGTAGCGGGATGTCGCCGCCTCGGCCCGCAGGGTGTGTACTTCAGCAGGCCACTACGCCGAGCGGGGGCAACAGCTCGGAAACAGGAGAAGTCGATGGTTGCCGCGCTGTCGGGTCACATCGACGACCGTGACGGTACACCGACAAGGCTAGAGGGCTTCGGCGCAGCATGTCCATACTTCCCTCCGGACCAGGCAGACTTCTGGTCTGTTGTGGAACAAGTCGCGAGCCCTGTCAGGAGTCGGCGCCGTCAGGGTCATCACCTCACAGCGGTTGCCAGATCCGGGCGAGTGTCGAGGCGGTGAGCAGTTGCCCGGGGTTTCCCTGCGCCGCCAGCCGGCCCTCGCGGAGCAGGAGGCAGGCGTCTGCCGAGCGTGCGGCTTCCAGGTCGTGGGTGGCCTGGACGACGGTCCTGCCGTCGGCGACCAGCTCCCTCAGCAGCGTGGCGATCCGGTCCCTCGCTTCGGGATCCAGGCCGGTGGTCGGTTCGTCCAGGAGGAGCAGGTCCGACTCCTGGGCGAGCCCTTGGGCGATCAGGGCGCGCTGCCGCTGTCCGCCGGAGAGTTCCCCGAGTTGGCGGGCGGCGAGGTGGGCGACGCCGAGCCTCTCCATGGACTGGTCCACGGTGGCACGGTCCTGTCGGGTCAGTCGGCGCCACGGGCCGCGGTCACCCCAGCGCCCCATCTCCACTGCCTGCCTGACCGTGAGCGGCAGTGCGTCAGTGACGGCGCTGTGCTGCGGGACGAACGCCGGCGGCCGGTCGCCGAGGTGGTGCACCCGGCCCGATGTGGGCCGGATCACTCCGGCCATGACTCCGAGCAGGGTGGACTTCCCGCTGCCGTTCGGGCCGACGAGCACGGTGATCGCCAACGCCGGTATTTCCGCGTCGAGTTGATGAAGGACGGGGTGGCTGGGGTATCCGGCGGAGAGCTCCGTGAAGCGGACCCGGGACGTCCGGACCCCGGCGGTTGCGGGAGGGGCCCCCTGTGCTTTGAACATGGTTTTCATTATAGTCCGCTTACATGGAGTGGTTGACGGGTCCCTTCGAGGTGACCTTCGTGCAGCGGGCCCTGTGGGGCGGAATGTTGGTGTCGGCGATCTGCGCCCTGGCCGGCACCTGGGTGGTGCTCAGGGGAATGGCCTTCCTCGGCGACGCCATGTCGCACGGGCTGCTGCCCGGAGTCGCGCTCGCCGCGCTGTTCGGCGGCAACCTGCTGCTGGGAGCGCTGCTGAGCGCGACCGTCATGACGGTCGGCGTCACGGCTCTGGGCCGCACGCCGAGGCTGTCCCAGGACACGGGCATCGGCCTGCTGTTCGTGGGGATGCTGTCGCTCGGCGTGATCATCGTGTCGCGCTCGCAGTCCTTCGCGGTCGACCTGACCGGGTTTCTCTTCGGTGACGTCCTCGCCGTCCGCGAGCAGGACCTGCTGCTGCTGGGCGCGGCGCTGCTGCTGGCGCTGGCCGTCTCGGTCCTCGGCCACAGAGCTTTCCTCGCCCTGGCCTTCGACTCACGCAAGGCCCAGACACTCGGGTTGCGCCCACGCCTGGCTCATGCGGTGCTGCTCGGACTGCTGGCGCTGGCCATCGTCGCCTCCTTCCACATCGTGGGCACGCTGCTGGTGCTGGGCCTGCTGATAGCTCCGCCGGCCGCAGCGCTGCCCTGGGCGCGCAGCGTGCGGGGTGTCATGGTCCTGGCGACGTTGCTCGGCGTGACCGCCACCTTCGGCGGCCTGTTGCTGTCCTGGCACTTGAGCACCGCGGCCGGCGCGACCGTCTCGGGCCTGGCGGTGAGCCTGTTCTTCCTCTCCCACCTGGCATCCGCTGTCCGCCACCGCAGCCGTGCGCGCCTCCTCGGCGCTCACGCCACGGCGACCGACTGACAGAACCTGAGGCGATCCCCTTGCTCGACCGAACCAACGTCATACCTTGGGCGCCCGCCGCGCTCGCGGCGATCTCCCTGCTCACCACGAGTTGCGCGAGCCACGACGACACCGCGTCTGCCCCGAAGGCCGCCTCCTCGGCCTCCGCTCCGCACGGTTACGTCGAGGGCGCCCAGGAGAAGGCCGAGCAGCAGTCCCGGCTGCTGCTCAACGACCCGGCCACAGGCGGAACCCGGGTACTCGATCTGATCACCGGCACGACACACAAGGTGTCCCGGGCCACGGGCACCACCGACCTCACCACCGACGGCCGCTTCGGCTACTTCCACGCCGCGGACGGAATCCACGTGCTTGACGGCGGCGCCTGGATGGTGGACCACGGCGACCACGTCCACTACTACCGCGCGGCGATACGCGACGTGGGCCGGATGCCCGGAGGCCCGGGCACCCGCGTCCGCAGCGATGCCGCCGTCACAGCGGTGACCGACGAGGAGGGCCGGGCCAGGATCTACCGCCGGGCCGGTCTGGAGCAGGGCGAGGTCGGCCCCGCCCGCAGGCTTCCCGGGAGGCACGCGGGAGCCGTCGTGCCGTACGCGGAGCACCTGCTGAGTGTCACGGAGGACGGGAAGGTCATGGCTTACGACCGTCAGGGCGAGCGGTCCGCGTCGCCGGACCAGGGGTGCGAGACCCCCCGGGGCGACGCCGTCACCCGGCGCGGAGTCGTTCTCGGCTGCGCCGACGGCGCCCTGCTCGTCCGTGAGGACGACGGCACCTTCACCGCCGAGAAGATCCCGTACGGCAGCGACGTGCCCGAGGCGGAACGGGCCACGGCCTTCCGGCACCGGCCCGGCAGCGACACGCTCACGGCGCCGGCCGGGAAGCGGGCCGTGTGGGTCCTGGACGTCGGCGAGCGCACGTGGGCAAGGGTGAAGACCGGGCCCGTCGTCTCCGCCAACACCGCCGGCGAAGGCTCCGTTCTTGTCGTCCTGGAGACCGACGGCGCACTCCACGGCTACGACATCGCCACCGGCAAGCAGGTCTCCAAGACGAAGCGGCTGGTGACGGGCTCCTCCGGGACCGGTACCGACAAGGATGCGCCACCGGTCATCGAGGTCGACCGCAGCCGCGCCTACCTCAACGACCCCAAGGGCAAACGCGTGTACGAGATCGACTACAACGACAACCTGCGCCTCGCGCGCACCTTCGACCTGGACATCGAGCCGGCCCTGATGGCGGAGACCGGACGATGACCCCGCGGACGCGTGGGTCGCGGCGGCCGCGCACCCTCCTACTGCTCCTGCTCACTTTCGCACTGGCCGGTGCTGGCACGGGTTGCGCGGGCGGCGACGACAGGCCCCGGGTCGTGGTGACGACCAACATCCTGGGCGACATCACCCAGGAGATCGTCGGCGACGAGGCCGACGTCACCGTGCTGATGAAGCCGAACGCCGACCCGCACTCCTTCGGCCTGTCGGCCGTGCAGGCCGCCGAGTTGGAGCGTGCCGACCTGGTGGTCTTCAACGGTCTTGGACTGGAGGAAAACGTGCTGCGGCACGTGGAGTCCGCCCGCGAGGCAGGGGTGGCCACCTTCGAGGCCGGCAAGGCGGCGGACCCGCTCACCTTCCAGGCGCAGGGCGCCGGTGGTCCCGAGGCGGAGGCCGGGCAGCCCGACCCGCACTTCTGGACCGACCCCGACCGCGTCCGCAAGGCCGCCGGCCTGATCGCCGACCAGGTCGTCGAGCACGTGGACGGCGTCGACGAGAAGACGGTCCGCGCCAACGCCGACCGCTACGACGACCGACTCGCCGACCTCGCCACCTGGATGGAGAAGTCCTTCGACCGCATACCGGAGAAGCAGCGGTCGTTGGTGACCAACCACCATGTCTTCGGCTACCTCGCCGAACGCTTCGGCTTCCGGGTGATAGGCGCGGTGATCCCCAGCGGCACGACGCTGGCCTCACCCAGCTCCTCCGACCTGCGCTCCCTCACCCAGGCCATGAGCAAGGCAGGCGTACAGACCGTGTTCGCCGACTCCTCCCAGCCGAAGCGGCTGGCCGAGGTCCTGCGCACCGAACTGGGCGGCGGTGTGCGCGTCATCGAGCTCTACTCCGAGTCGCTGACCGAAAAGGGCAAGGGCGCCGGCACCTACCTGCAGATGATGCGCGCCAACACCACCGCCATGACCGACGGCCTGACCGGCGCCTGAGCCGGCCCGCCCCGCACATGAAACCCGGCCGACCGGTCGCTCAAGCACACCCCCATCCACTGCCGCACCCGCGCGGCGCAGAAAGGAACTCACCGGTGAACAAGTCCATACGCAACAGAGCCTTCACGGCCACGGCCCTCGCCCTGGCGGCCTCCGCGGTCCTGACCGCCTGCGGAGGAGAGGACGGCTCCCCCTCCGACGCAAAGGCCGAGGCTGCGCCGAGCGCCAAGGCCGTGGCGGTCAAGGACCCGGTGGTCGCCACGTTCGACGGCGGACTGTACGTCCTGGACGGCGAGAGCCTGAAGCTGGCCAGGACGATCGAGCTGCCCGGCTTCAACCGCCTCAACCCCGCCGGTGACGACTCCCACGTCATGGTCTCCACCGACGCCGGTTTCCGCGTCCTGAACGCCGCCGAGCAGACCTTCACCGGCATTGAGTACAAGGGCGCAAAGCCCGGCCACGTCGTCCAGCACGCCGGCAAGACGGTGCTCTTCACCGACGGCACCGGCGAGGTCAACGTCCTGGACCCCGCCGACCTCAAGGCCGGCAAGAAGCCGGAAGGCCGCACCTACACCTCCGCCGAACCGCACCACGGCGTCGCCATCGAACTGACCAACGGTGAACTCCTCACCACCCTCGGCACCGAGGAGAAGCGCACCGGCGCCCTCGTCCTGGACAAGAACAACAAGGAGATCAAGCGCAACGAGAACTGCCCCGGCGTCCACGGCGAGGCCGCCGCCAAGGGCGAAGCCGTCGGCATCGGCTGCGAGGACGGCCTCCTGCTCTACAGGAACGGCAAGTTCACCAAGGTCGACGCTCCCGACGACTACGGCCGCATCGGCAACCAGCGCGGCAGCGACACCTCACCCATCCTCCTGGGCGACTACAAGACCGACCCGGAGGCCGAACTGGAGCGGCCCACCCGCATCTCCCTCATCGACACCGAGACCGCGAAACTGCGCCTGGTCGACCTGGGCACCAGCTACTCCTTCCGCTCCCTCGGCCGCGGCCCCCACGGCGAGGCCCTCGTCCTCGGCACGAACGGCACCCTCCACGTCATCGACCCGGAAACGGGCAAGGTCGACAAGAAGATCCCCGTCGTCGGCGAGTGGCAGGAGCCGCTGGACTGGCAGCAGCCCCGGCCCACCCTCTTCGTCCGCGACAACACCGCGTACGTCTCGGAACCGGGCAAGCGCCAACTGCACGCCGTCGACATCGCATCGGGCAAGAAGGTCAAGTCCGTGATCCTGCCGAAGAGCACCAACGAACTCTCCGGCGTCGTCACCGGCCACTGATCCCCAGACCTCGGTGAGACCGCCCCACACCGGGCACCGGCTTGTCGCTGCCGCGCCGGTGCCCGCGGTCTCGACGAGGCGGTCCGGAGCAGACTCGTCACCTGGGACCTGCCGAAGGGAGACGCGACCCACGGGGGCCCGAGTTGCCAGAGCCGTGAGTGGAGCAGCGTGCCGGGATCGAGGCCGAACAGCCGGGCTTCCGGGCCGGCGGCGGCCGTCGAGACCTCAGAGGCGGGAGCGTCTTCCCGCAACGCGCCTTCGATAGTACGTTCGCGCGCACCACCCGAGCCCGTCCGAAGGATTCGGCATGCCTGCACGCTATTTCGAGGACTTCGACCCCGGCCACGGGCGGCTGGAGCCGCGCGCGGTCCTCGACTCCGACGCCCCCCGGATCGACCTCAACGGGCAGTGGGCGTTCCGGTTCTCGTCGGCGCTGCGGGCCGAGCCGGACGGGTTCCAGGACCCGGAGTTCGAGGACGGCTCCTGGGACGCCCTGCCGGTCCCCTCGCACTGGCAGCTGCGCGGCTACGGCCGGCCCGTCTACCTCAACATCGCCTACCCCGTCCCGCTCGACCCGCCCTTCGTCCCACAGGAGAACGAGACCGGTGACTACCGCCGCGTCTTCGACCTGCCGGACTCCTGGCAGGGCGTGCCGGTGGTCGTGCGCTTCGAGGGAGTGGACTCCTGCGCCCGGGTCTGGCTCAACGGCACGGAACTCGGCGTCACCTACGGCAGCCGCCTGGCGACCGAGTTCGACGTGACCGCGCTGCTACGGCCCGGCCGCAACCTGCTGGCCGTGCGGGTGCACCAGTTCTCCGCCGGCACCTACCTGGAGGACCAGGACACCTGGCGCCTGTCGGGCATCTTCCGCGACGTGGCACTGCTGGCCCGCCCCGCCGGCGGCATCCGGGACGCCTTCGTCCACGCCGACTACGACGACGCCACCGGCGAGGGGCGGCTGCGCGTGGACGTGGACACGGACGCACCCGTGCGGATCAGCGTCCCCGCCTTCGGCCTCCACGAACAGCCGGCCGACGGCGAGTTCCGGTTCCCGGCAGTGCGCCCCTGGAGCGCGGAGGACCCGCACCTGTACGAGGCACACCTGGCCACCGGCAGCGAACGCGTGCGGGTGCGGTTCGGCTTCCGCACCATCGCCATCGACGAGAGCGGCGTCTTGCGGGTGAACGGGCGCCGCGTCCTGCTGCGCGGCGTCAACCGGCACGAGTTCGACCCCGACCACGGCCGCGCCCTCTCCCCGGAGGCCATGCGCCGCGACGTGGAGCTGATGAAGCGCCACAACATCAACGCCGTCCGCACCGCCCACTACCCGCCGCACCCGGCCTTCCTCGACCTGTGCGACGAGCTCGGGCTGTACGTGACGCTCGAATGTGACCTGGAGACCCACGGCTTCGAGTACGCCGACGCCACGATGTGGGAGCGCAACCCCTCCGACGACCCGCGCTGGCGCGGCGCCTACCTGGACCGCATCGAGCGCACCGTCGAGCGGGACAAGAACCACCCCAGCATCATCCTGTGGTCGCTGGGCAACGAGGCCGGCGACGGCCAGAACCTGCGTGCGATGGCCGACTGGACACACCGACGCGACCCCTCCCGTCCGATCCACTACGAGGCCGACCGGCTCGGCGAGTACACCGACGTCCACGGCCAGATGTACCGCCCGCCCGCGGCCGTCGCCCGCATCGGCCGCGGGCAGCTGCTCCCGGGCGAGATCCATTACCCGGCGTGCGCCGGCTCCGGCGACCCGGCCGACGATCCGCGCAACCGCATGCCCTTCCTCCTCACCGAGTTCGGCCACGCGATGGGCAACGGACCCGGCGCCCTGGCCGAGTACGCGCAGCTCGTCGACGAGTACCCACGGGTGCAGGGCGGCTGGGTGTGGGAGTGGATGGACCAGGGGCTGCGCACGCGCGACGCCCGGGGCCGCGAGTTCTTCGGGTACGGCGGCGACTTCGGCGAGGACCTGCACGACGGCAACTTCTGCTGCGACGGCCTGGTCTTCCCCGACGGCACCCCCTCGCCCGCGCTGTTGGAGTACGCCAAGGTCATCGCCCCCGTCCGCATCAGTACGGGCCGCGAGCCCGGAACGCTGAGCATCGAGAACCGCTTCGAGGTCCTGGACCTCTCCCACCTGCGCTTCACCTGGTCGCTCGCGCGCGAGGGCGTCGAACTCGCCGCAGGCACACTGCCGACGCCGAAGGCGACCCCGGGGGACCGCGTCGAACTGCCGCTGCCCGCGCCGGCCCTGCATGCCGCCGCCGAGGACGGCGACAGTGGTGAACTGTGGCTCACCGTCCAGGCGGAGCCGGACGAGCCCGCCGACTGGGCACCCGAGGGCCACGTCATCGCCTGGGGGCAGCTCCAGCTCTCCGCACCAGGCCGCGACCGTTCGTACGCACCCCTGCTGGGCCCGCACGCCGCGGACGGGTTCATCACGCTCGGGCCCGGCCGGTTCGACCACGCCACCGGCAGCCTCCTCGACCTCGACGGACTGCCCCTGCAGGGCCCCACACTGGGCCTGTGGCGCGCACCCACCGACAACGACCGTGGCTGGTCCCAGCGCGACGCGACCTACTGGAAGGATCGCGGCCTGGACCGGCTGCGCCACCGCACGGTCTCCGTCACGCCCGACGCCGAGGGCCTGACCGTCGTGGTCCGCAGCGCCGCGGCCGCCGTCCCTTGCGGCTACCTGACGACCTACCGCTGGACCAGCGACGGGACCGGCGTGCGGCTCCACGTGCACACCGAACCGGTCGGCCACTGGCCCGAGCGGGCGGACACCTTCGCCGACACCATGGTGGACCCCGGTCTGCCGCCCGAAGAGCACCGGGAACTTCTGCGCCGCAACACCTCCCGTTCTTTGGCCCGGATCGGTCTCGACTGGCAGCTCCCCGCCGACTGGTCACAGGTCGCGTGGTTCGGCGCCGGCCCCGGCGAGGCCTACCCGGACTCCCGGCAAGCGGTCCGCGTCGGACGGTTCCACACCACCGTCGAGCAGATGCAGACGCCCTACGTGCGCCCGCAGGAGAACGGCAACCGCGCGGACGTACGGTGGGCCGAGGTCAGTGACGGCTCCGGCGCCATCCACGTCCGGGGTGAGGAGTTCTTCCACCTCTCCGCCCGCCGCTGGACCGACCGGCAGCTCGACGTGGCCCGGCACCAGACCGAGCTGACCCCCGGTCCTCTCGTGCACCTGCACACCGACCACGCCGTCCAGGGCGTCGGGAGCGCCGCATGCGGCCCCGGCGTCCTGCCCCAGCACCGCCTCGAACTCGGCGCCGCCGACTTCACCCTCGACCTCACGCCCTTCCATCGCCCATGACACCGGGACCGGTCGGCCCACGCGGGCGGACCGGTTCCAGCGTTGCCCCGCCATCCCATCATCGTCACCGTCCCCCCCTCCCGCCGTCGTCTCGCGCCCGGGACGGGCGGGGACGTCTCCGGCGTCGAACCTGTACCTGGGTACCGGTCGCAAGCCCGGCTGGCGGTGCGCTCAGCAGCAGTCGCAGCCCGGCCGGCAGCCGCACACATCGGTGCCGGCGTCGGCCTTCGGTGCCGCTGCGGCAGTGGACGCCGCGCAGCAGCCCTTGCCCTGCCAGGCGTCGCGGCCTTCCTTGACGGCGATGACGGCGATCACGAGGGCTGCGATCGGGTCGGCCCATGACCAGCCGAGGGTGGCGTTGAGGAGCAGGCCGGCCAGGAGTACGGCGGACAAGTAGGTGCACAGGAGGGTCTGCTGTGAGTCGGCGACCGCGGAGGCGGAGCCGAGTTCGCGGCCGGCCTTGCGCTGGGCGGCGGACAGGAAGGGCATGACCGCCAGCGACAGGACGGCGAGCACGATGCCGGGGATGGACCGTTCGGCTTCGCCGGTGCCCGTCAGAGCACGGACGGCATCGACGCCGACGTAGGCGGCGAGGGCGAAGAACGAGAGCGCGATGATCCGCAGGGTGCGCTGCTCGCGCGCGTCTCGTACGGCGTGGTCGGCTGCGGAGAACTGCCAGGCGACCGCGGCAGCGGAGGAGACCTCGATGACCGAGTCCAGGCCGAAGCCGATCAGAGCCGTGGAGGAGGCGAGGGCGCCGGCGGTGATGGCGACGGCCGCCTCGACGACGTTGTAGGTGATCGTGGCCGCCACCAGCAGCCGTATGCGCTCGGCGAGGACCTCGCGGCGGGCCGGAGAGGGCCCGAGGGATACCGCGGTCATCAGCAGCACCCCTTGTCGTCGGCGTCGACGCACGTGCGGGCGGTCTCGACGGCCACCACAGCGGTGCGCAGGTCGTCCAGGGCGTGGCCGAGGCGTTCGTCGGCGAGTTCGTAGCGGGTGCGGCGGCCGTCGGGCACGGTGACGACCAGCCCGCAGTCCCGCAGGCAGGCCAGGTGATTCGACAGGCGGGTGCGGGAGACACCGAGGGCGTCGGCGAGGTCGGCCGGATAGGCGGGGGCCTGGCGCAGAGCGAGCAGGATCCGGCAGCGGATCGGGTCGGCGAGCGCGCGCCCGAAGCGGGCCAGCACATCGATGTCGGAGGCAACGGTCAGCACACCCACGACAGTACAGGGTTTCCTGAATTCAGGAAATCTTGGACTGTTCTCGCTCCGGACGAGGCTGTTTCCATGCCCGCCCATCGGCACGCAGGGGCTCAGACCACCCGCACTTTCGCGACAGGACCTCCGGTACGTACGACCCTCCGGCGTGTCTGCATGGCTCGCTCTCACCCGCTGCTCGCAGGCTGTTCCGTGTCCGGCGAGCACGGAACGGGCACGGGCACGGGGCACTGAAGGAGGATCTGGAGAGCGACTCGGGGTCGCGCTCGCCCGGCCGCCGGCGCAGGCACTGTCCCCGTCCAGCGACGACGCGACCTTGCTGGGCAAGCTCGCCGTGGGCGAAGGGCTCACCGTCCTGGGCAAGAACGGCGCCGCAGCCCCCGCGCTGGCGAAGTCCTGGAAGCAGAACAGCCCGACCACCTGGACCTTCGAGTGGCGCAAGGCCACGTTCCAGGACGGCACGCCGGTCGCCGCCGAGTCCGCCGTCAACGCCCTCGACCATGCGGACGCCGCAATGCCCAAGCCCCGCGTCCTCAGCGACGTCACCTTCACCGCGAAGGACGACGACGCCGACACGGTCACCATCAACACCAAAGCCGCCGACCCGGTACTTCCGCTGCGCCTTGCCAGCCCGGTGTCGGCCATCCTCTCCAAGAAGGCGTACGCCAAGGACGGCACCGCAAACCCGATCGGAACCGGAACCGGCCCCTTGAGGACCACGAAGCTCACCGGCACGTGCAAGGCAGCCCCACAGCGGCGGAGACCAGCTGGAGGGCGGCGTTGGCGAGGACCGTGGTGTACAGGGCGGTCGAGGTGCCCGCTAGCGCGTCGGTGAGCGGCGCCTGGAGCGCGCCCGCCGAGGTCTCCAGGACCGCGGCTCTGCCCGCCCGCCACGTACCGGGATTCCTGCCGCACCTGCTCGGCGGCCGGGTCGCCGGAGCGGTTGATGACGACGTACAGCGGGGCCGTGCGCTATGTGGCGGTCGCGCAGGTGAGCGGCGCTCTGGAGCTGTGGCACCAGCTGCTGACGGCCGGTCTGCCGCTGTGGATCGTCACCGGCACCGACGCGCCCGCGCCGCTCGTGTCGGGGCTGCTGATCCTGGACACCGTCCTGGTGCTGTTGTTCCAGGTCACGGTCAGCAAGGGCGCGCGAACTCCGGCCGGGGCGGCACGTATGCTGCGTTGGGCCGGGTGGGCGCCGGGGGCGTCCTGCCTGGTCTTCGCGGCGAGCGGGGGGCACGGCGCGCTCCTGGACGGCGTGGCCCTGCCGGGCGGCGCGCTGGTGCTCGTCGTCGGCGAGCTGGGGCGTGTCCTTCGGTCTCGCCCCGGCGGGCCGGCAGGGCGAGTACCAGGCGGTGTTCTCCCTGGGGCGCGGGTTCCAGCAGTTCGCCGGGCCGTGGCTGATGACCTCCCTGGTCGTCGGCGTGGCGGGCACCGGCTGGCTGGTCCTCGCTGCGCTCTTCGCCCTGCTCGGGCTCGCCGCGCCGCCGTTGGTGCGCGGCCTGGAGGAGGCCCGCGCGCGGACGGAGCCGACTGCGGCCTGACCGGCCGGCCGGCACCCGTCCGAACCACAGATGTCACACCCGTCCGACCGGAACAAGTAGGCGAGCACCATGACCGTACAGCGACGACACGACCCTGCCGAGCGCGGCTTCGCCAGCGACAACTACGCGGGGGCGCACCCCGAGGTCCTTGCGGCGATCGCCGTGGCCAACGGCGGCCACCAGGTCAGCTACGGCGCCGACGTCTACACCGAGCGCCTCCAGGAAGTGGTGCGCGGCCACTTCGGCCCCACCGCGCAGGCGTATCCGGTCTTCAACGGCACCGGCGCGAACGTGGTCGCGCTCCAGACCATGCTCGACCGCTGGGACGCCGTGGTCTGCGCCGAGTCGGCTCACATCAACGTCGACGAGGGCGGGGCGCCCGAGAAGGTCGCCGGGATCAAGCTCCTGACGGTGCCCGCATGGGACGGCAAGCTCACTCCTGAGCTGATCGACCGTCAGGCGTGGGGCTTCGAGGACGAGCACCGGGCCCGGCCGCGGGTCGTCTCGATCGCCCAGTCCACCGAACTCGGCACCTGCTACACGCCGGACGAGATCCGTGCGATCTGCGACCACGCGCACGGCCACGGCATGCTCGTCTACCTGGACGGCGCCCGGCTGGCCAACGCCGCCGCCACCCTCGGTGCGTCCCTGCGCGAGATGACCACCGACGCCGGCGTGGACGTCCTCTCGCTCGGCGGCACCAAGAACGGCCTGCTCTTCGGCGAGGCGGTGATCGTGCTCAACGAGGACGCGGTGCGCGGCATGGCCCACCTGCGCAAGACGAGCATGCAGCTGGGCTCCAAGATGCGTTTCCTGTCCGTGCAGTTCGAGGCGCTGCTCGGCGGCGGCCTGTGGCTGCGCTCGGCGGCCCGCTCCAACGCGATGGCCCAGCGGCTGTACGAGGCGGTGCGCGACCTGCCGGGCCTGGAGATCGCCCGCCCGGTGCAGGCCAACCAGATCTTCGCCGTGCTGCCGCCGGCCGTCACCGAGCGCCTCCAGAAGCGGTTCCGCTTCTACACCTGGGACGAACAGGCCGGCGAGGTCCGCTGGATGACCTCCTTCGACACCACCGAGGAAGACGTGGACGCGTTCGCGGCGGCGATCGCGCAGGAGCTGGCGGCGGAGCGAGACCAGGGGCCGGCGGGCGCGCTGTCCGTGGCGGAGCGCGAGGAACTGGTGCAACTGCGCCGAAGGTCCGGGAGATGGAGGAGACGATCGAAGCGCTGGGGCATGAGCCTGCCTTCTCCGCGAACCGCAGGACGAGGTAGCCGACGGCGGAAGTCCGGGAGGCCGGGCCAGCACCCTGGCGCCGAAGGGCAGCCTCGAAGAGACCGCCACTGATCAGCTGCCGTCCGGCTACGCTCCAGCGACTGTGAACGCCTCGGATCAGGCTGTCCGTGGCGCGCGTGGACGTCCGGGTCGATGTATCCGTCCGCGAGCTCGGCGAGCGGACGGGGACTGTCGCACGCCATGACCCGGGCGCCGGTCCTGGCGTACGGGATCTGCCGAGCCGAGGAGAGCGAACCCTGCGCGCGGACCCGTCCGTCCAGCGTCGCGAGGAAGTGGAAACCGCCACGCAGACGTCCTGCTGCCGCAATCTCTCGGACGGCTTCACACCAGGTTCCAGGCGCCTGGATTCATGGGACCGCAAGCCCATTCCGGCCCAAGCACCTCGCCCCCCGTCCACGGATGTGGTTGCGCACGGTCTTGTTGGACAGCAGATGTCCGACCTCTGGCAGCGACGGGCCCTGGTGTCGGCGGCCTACTCCCTGCGTGCGGCGACGAACTGTGTGACGGTCGTGAAAACAGCCAGGAGCAGGGCGGAGGTCAGGAGCAGGCCGCTCGTGGGGGCGAGCAGGTCCGCCGCGTCGGGTGTCGTCGACATGAGGGTGAACAGCCGGTTGACCGGGGGCATGCCCTTCGCGAAGAGGGCGCCCATCACCAGGGCGAGCGCGGCCACCAGTGCGTATCCCTGTCGCCTGAAGACGAGCCGAGAGCACAGCACGCCGATGGCGATGCCCACGAGCGCACACGTGAGCTGGGCTTCGACTCCCAGGACGAGATCGGCCACGGTGACGTCGTAGCTTCCCAACCACAACGGAAACAGCAAGCCGAAGACCATCAGGACCAGACAACTCAGCAGCGCCGTCCCGACCGCCGCCAGCAGCACCTTGAGTGACCGGCCGCCGGACGAGACGACGACGATCGCCCGCTGCGTGGGGTCGTCCAGGCTCATCAGCGCCACGGTGAGCCAGGTCGAGCAGACGAACAACGCACCGGCGGAAGAGGCGTAGGCGGGGGGCAGTGGACCGCTGCCGTTGACGGTCAGCACCCCCATCAGACCCATGAACAGGAGCAGGGGTGCGAGGTAGCGCTGCGTGTGCACCACGGTCGCGAACGTGTAGCGGATGAGAGCGATCACCGCATGTCTCCATTGGTTGCGACGTCCGGGTTGCGGTGACTCAGCACCGTCCCTGTCACTTGCTCGACGGACCAGCCGTGCTGCAGTGCGGTGTACAGCAGGGCGTCGGTGCTCTCGCGCGTCACTCTCAGCCTCACCCACGGCACATCCCGGCTCACCGCCAGCACACCGTCCAGTTCCTCCCAGGCCAGGTCGCTCGGCACCGGGCCACTCGGTAACCGGCTCAGGACGACGTCAGCCGAAGGGCGGTACTCACTCGGCCGGGACTCCGGGCCCCGCAACGTGATCCGGCCCTTGCTGACGAAGTAGGTCCGCGTGGCACGTGCTCGCGTCACCGACTCCCGGTGGTCGGTGAACAGCACGGTGCCGCCGGTACTCGCGACCTCGGTCATGATCTCGGCCAGCACGCCGTGGGCGTCCGCGTCGAGCCCGGACCACGGTTCGTCCAGGACGAGCAGCCCCGGCTCCACCAGCAGGGCCTGAGCCAGCGCGACCTTCTGCGCGTTGCCCTTCGACAGGCTCCGCAACGGTGCCTGCTTGCCGCCCACCAGGGCGAGCCGGTCCAGCAGCCGGTGGGCCCGCGACGAGGCGGCCGATGTACTCAGACCGCGTACGCGGCCCATGTGTGTCAGGTAAGTCACGGCCGACATACGTTCGTTGGGGGAGAAGCGATCGGGGACGTAGCCCACGACCGGTGGCCGGGCGGTCACCCTGCCCGCGGTCGGCCGTGACAGCCCCACCGCGATCCGCAGCAGTGTGGACTTCCCGGAACCGTTCCCGCCGACGAAGGCCACGACCTCTCCGGCCGGGGCCTCCACATCGACGTCTCTGAGAATCCAGTCGCCACGGCCATAGCGCTTGCACACTGCTCGAAGTTGTAACAAGTGACGTCCTCCGTCCGCTGTCGCGACCCTGGATGCCCGCAGATCAAGGTGCCGATGAGCCGCTACGCACAAGCGCACGACCTGGCGCAGGTCACACCGGCAGACCTCCCGTTCCCCGGTGCATGCGTGCGCCCTTCGGCGCACCGGCAGATGCTCAGCCCCGCGCCGGGCCGAGCCCTTGGTCGGCGATGGCTGCCACGATGCCACGGGTCGCACCGGACGGCGCTCGACCGCTTCCCGCCCACACGGGCACACGCTTAGGTTAGGCTAAGCTAAATCGAGCTCCCCTGGCCCGGGCCCGCCCGGCCCCGCCACGAAACGGAGTCCCCACGTGACCGTGACAACCGCTCGAAGCGGGGATCCGTCCGCCCGGGCACTTCCCTGGCCCGAAGAGCTGCGGGGCAGTGTGGTCGTCGTCAAGTTCGGCGGGAACGCCATGGTGGACGCGAAGCTTCAACTGACCTTCGCCCAGGACGTGGTGGAACTGTGGCACGCGGGTCTGCGGCCGGTCGTCGTGCACGGCGGTGGGCCGCAGATCAGCGCGATGCTCGACCGGCTCGGGCTGGAGAGCCGGTTCGAGGCCGGGCTGCGGGTGACCACCCCCGAGACCATGGACGTGGTGCGCATGGTGCTGACGGGGCGCGTCCAGCGGGAGCTGGTCGGGCACATCAACGCCCACGGTCCTTTCGCGGTGGGCCTGACGGGGGAGGACGCGCACACGATGACGGCCGTGCGGCGACAGGCCCGCGTGGGCGGTGAGACCGTGGACATCGGTCTCGTCGGCGACGTCGTGGACGTCAACCCGGCCATGGTGCGCGCACTGCTGGAGCAGGGCCACATCCCCGTCGTCTCCCCCGTGGCCCGCGGCGCGGACGGGCAGGTCTACAACGTGAACGCCGATCTCGCGGCGGCGGCCCTCGCCGTCGCCCTCGACGCGGAGCGGCTGGTGATGCTCACCGACGTCGACGGGCTGTACGCGGACTGGCCGCGCAGTACCGAGGTCATCGGGCGTCTGACGGCCCGCGCGCTGGACGGACTGCTACCCGGGCTGGCCAGCGGCATGCTGCCGAAGATGGAGGGCTGTCTGCGGGCCGTCCGCGGCGGGGTGCGCACGGCGCACGTGGTGGACGGGCGCGTGCCGCACGCGGTGCTGAACAGTGTCCTCGCCGAGACCAGCCCGGGCACCACCGTGGTGCCCGACGCCGTCACCAGGTCCTGATCAGGACGCGTACGTCGCGCCGCGGGTCCAGGGAGCGCGCCCAGGTCCGCGGCGCACGGTGAGCGGTCGTGGGCGTGAAGCCGTGACGGAGGAACAGTCCGGCGCTCCCGGTGGTCGCCGTGAACAGGGCGCCGAGCGAGCGGACGCGTGCCTCGACGAGCACCGCGCGTAAGAGCCCGGCTCCCGCGCCGCTCCCCTGCCGGTGTGCCGCCACGCAGAAGTTGTAGACGACGCCCGCGAGTTCGCCGTCCTCCCGCGCGTCCGTGGGGTAGGCGTGCAGGCCCACGCAGCCGTCGAGCGTGCCGTCAGGGGCCTGGAGGACCAGGAAGTCGGCCGCGTGGGCGGCGTAGAGGGACACGGGGCGTTCGCGCAGCGCGCCCGAGCGCACGAAGGGCCGGGACAGGGCGGCGAGGGCGGCGGCCTCCTCCGGGCGGGCGGTGCGCAGCGCGGGGGTCGGTGCGTCAAGGGCGCGTGGCGGCGCGGCGGGGCGCGGCATGGCCGTGGTCAAGGGGTTCCTTCCTCGGTTCCGGACCGGGGATCAGTCGCACGGACGGCTCGGGCAGCCGGCCACGTACGCCTCCACCACCTCGATGTCGCCGATGCGTGAGGTGTCGACGCTCCGGGGGTCGTCGCCGAGGACGACCAGGTCGGCCTGTTTGCCGGGGGTGAGGCTGCCCAGGCGGTCGTCCCAGCGGCAGGCGCGGGCACCGGCCACGGTGTGGGCGTACAGGGCCTCATCGACGGTGATGGCTTCGTCCGGTCCGATGAGCTGCCCGGACGCCGAGGCACGCTCGACCATGAACTGGACGGCGCGCAGGGGCGATCCGTCGGCGACCGGCCGGTCGGAGCTGCCCACCAGGGGAATGCCGTGGTCCAGGAAGGCCCGGCCCCTGTACAGCCAGGGCGCTCGTTCCTCGCCCATGATCGAGGCGTAGTCGTCGCCGAAGCAGCGCAGGAAGTTCGGCTGGACGACCGCGCTGACGCCGAGCCGCGCCATGCGCGGGAGCTGGTCGGGCCGGATCAGTCCGGCGTGTTCGATGCGGTGGCGTGCCCCGGGCCGGGGCCGGATCCGCTGGGCGCGCTCGATCGCGTCGAGGGCGATGTCCGCCGCGCGGTCGCCGATCGCGTGCACGGCGAGCTGCCAGCCGGCGAGATGGCCGTCCACGATGAGGTCCGTGAGCGTGTCCGGGTCGTCCTGCAACTGCCCGGCGTGGTCGAGCCCTTCGTACGGGCTGGTCAGCGCGGCCGTCCGGGCCATCATCCCGCCGTCGGTCCAGACCTTCAGCGCGCCGACGGAGAGCCGGTCGTCGCCGAACCCGGTGCGCAGGCCCAGGTCGAGGGCCCTCGCGATGCCGTCGCTCTCGTGCGCGGTGACCGGGTTCAGCCGGTCCGCCGACACCATGAGCTGGACGCGCAGCGGCAGCAGGCCCGTGTCCCGGGCGAGTTGGTAGGCGCCGAGTTCGACGGGGCTGTGGCCGAACAGGGCGCCGCCGATGCCCGCTTCTGCGCAGGCGGTGACGCCCTCGGTGAGGCAGGTGCGGGCCGCGCGGCCGATCGCCTCCGCCAGGTCCGCCTAGGAGTGCGGCAGACGCAGGGCGCGGGCGGCGCCCATGGCCTGCTCGGCGAGGAAGCCGTTCTCGTGCGGGGTGCCGGTGGGAAGCAGGTCCAGGACGGCGGTGTTGACCACGCAGCCGTGCCCTGAGTCGTGCAGCAGGTAGAGCTTGCGACCGTCGCCGACCCGGTCCAGGTCGGCGGCGGTCAGATGGCGGCCCAGGGCCCTCTGGTCGTAGCCGGCGATGCTCACCCATGCGCCGGGGTCCCGGGTGCGGGCGACGGCGTCGGCGACGACCGCGAGCACGTCGTCGACGCGGGTGAGGCCCGCGATGCTCGGGGTGTTCTGCTTGAACCCGGTCCAGGCGAGGTGGACATGGGCGTCGATGAACCCCGGCAGCACCGTGGCGCCGTGCAGGTCGACGACCTCCCGGGCGGGCAGGGAGGTCACGGCCTCGTCGAGGCCCACGATCCGGCCCTGCCAGATGCCCAGGTCATGAGCGACCGGATGGTCCGGATCCATGGTGAGGAAACGGGCGTTGGTCAGCCTGGTGCACAGCATCGGCGGTGTCAGGCGTCCTGGGATGCGGCGAGGGACCGGGGGCGCAGGTCCGTCCAGTGGGTTTCGACGTACTCCAGGCACGCCCCGCGGGTGTTCTCGGCGAAGGCGACCGTCCAGCCCCCGGGCACTTCGGCGAAGGACGGCCAGAGGGAGTGCTGACCCTCGTCGTTCACCAGGACCAGGAAACGGCCGTCGTTGTCGTCGAAGGGGTTGGTGCTCATGCGCTGCGCCTCCTCGGAAGGCCAAGATTAGGTTAGGCTCGCCTAATTGACGGAGCTTAGCCCTTGGTCCTTCCCTCTCACAAGGAGACGTTCATGCACGTGGCCGCGGCCGACAGGGAAGGCGTGTTCGCCGGTTTCGGGCTGCCGGACGCGCCCGGCAGTGACGCGTTCTGGGCCGCGGTGGGGGCGCCCTCGTCGGTGCCCGCCGAGGGCGGCGGCGGTTGGGTGACCCTGTTCCTGTGGCGCGGGTCGTCGCCGGTGACCGTCGAGTTCGAGAGCTGGTCGGAGCCGGTCGCCCTGCGCCGCTGGAAGGACACCGACTGCTGGTACGCCGAGGTGTCCATGCCCGAACGGCTGCGCGTCACATACCGGTTCGTGGCGGGGGACGTCTCCCACGCCGACCCCTTCAACCCGGCCGGGGCGGGCGGCGAACGGTCCGTCGCCGCGACGCCGGACGCCCCGGATCAGCCGCACTGGCCCGTCCTCGGGGCCGATGCGGTGCTGCCCGTGCCGCGTACCCGGATCCGCTGGGCGAGTGAGCGGCTGGGCGGGCGGCGTACCGTGCGGATTCATCCGGCGGGGGGTGGCGGGCCGGTGGTGCTGCTGCTCGACGGGGACGACTGGCTGTATCTGCATCCGGCCGTGACCGCGTTCGACGCGGCCGTGGCGGCCGGTGACATGCCGCCGGTCACACTGGTCTTCCTGCCTGCCAAGGACCGGGCGGCCGAGTTCACGTGCCGGCCGGAGTTGTGGGAGGCCGTGCGCGACGAACTGCTGCCCTTGGTCGCGGAGTCGGGCGTCACCGCCGACCTGGAGCGGCTGGTGGTCGCCGGGCAGAGTCTCGGGGGGCTGAGTGCGGTGTACGCGGCGCTGGAGTTTCCCGGGCTGGTGTCACGGGTGGCGTGTCAGTCGGGGTCGTTCTGGTGGACGCCGGATGCCCTGCGGGCGGCTGATCCGCTGGGGGGTCCGGTGGGGGGTGTGATCGCCGAGCGGTTGCGGGCGGGGGTGGATCTGTCGGGGCTGCGGGTCGCGTTCGATGTCGGGGAGCACGAGGACCGGATGCTGCCCCATTGTGAGGTGACCGAGGGTCTGGTGGAGCGGGCCGGGGCGACCGTGCGGGTGTCGCGGTCCGCGTCGGGGCATGACCGGGCGGGGTGGCGTCATGCGCTGCTCAGGGATGTGGGCTGGGCCCTCGGTTCGTAGTCGGGTGCGGGGCGGTGGGGGCTGATCGCGCCGTTCCCCGCGCCCCTGAGGCCGTTTCCCCGGCCCCCTTGTAACGTCAGCGTGCCACCGCCGAGCAGTACTCCTGGTCCCTTGCCAGCAGGTTGCGGTGGGTGTCCTCCGCTGTGATCGTGCCGTCGTCCAGGACCAGGACCCGGTCCGCCGCGTCCAGGAACGCAGGGCTGCTGGTGATGACGATCGTCGTACGGCCCCGGCGCAGTTTCGCCACGTTGCGGGCGATGAGCTGTTCGGTGACCGCGTCCACCGCCGTCGTCGGGTCGTGCAGGACGAGGACGTCGCTGTCGGCGGCCAGGGCGCGGGCCAGGGACAGGCGTTGGCGCTGGCCTCCGGAGAGGTTGGCGCCCCGGTCGCGGACGCCGTAGTCGAGGCCCTCGCGGTGCAGGGCCACGACGTCCGTCAGCATGGACGCCTCGACGGCGTCGGGGACCGTGCGGCTGGTGCCCGAGGGGTCGATGTTCGTGCGCAGGGTGCCCGCGAAGATCTCCCCGTCGTACGGGTTGACCAGCAGGTGCTCACGGACCGCCGCCACCGAGAGGTCCGCCAGCTCCCGGCCGCCGATCCGCACCGTTCCCCCGTACGCGGCGGGCGGGACGCGCACGGCCAGGACGGCGGCGAGGTCGGCCGCCGCGCGGGGCTGGTAGGGGGCGATGGCGACGAACTCCCCTGCCTTCACCCGGAACGTCAGGTCGGTCAGGGTGCCGTGGCGGACGCAGTCGATCTCCAGGTCACCGCCGGGTGAGGGCTGTTCGGTGCCCGGGGTCATGACCGGCGGGGCCGACAGCACCAGCGCCATCCGCGCGGCCGAGGCACGCGCGATCATCACGTACTTGGGCATCTCCGAGAACAGCTTGAGCGGCTCCATGATGAACTGCGCCAGGCCCACGGCCATGACCAGTTCCCCGATGGTGATCCGGCTCTCGAAGGCCAGCCAGCCCGCCGTCAGGGTCACGGCGCCGGCGAGGACGGCGTTGAGGGCCAGCGCGGTCCCGGCGTAGGCGCCGTTCACCTTGGCCACGGTGATCGCCTGGTGCTTCGCCTCCGTGCTGACCGTCCGGTAGGACCGGAACGCCGCGTGGTTGCCGCCGAAGCCGTGCAGCGGACGCAGGCCGGTGATCAGGTCGGCGACCTTCGCGCCCGCCCGCGCCACCCGGGCCTGCTGCTCCTGGGTGCTGCTGCCGATCCGCTTCGACATCACGCTGAGGATCGACAGGATCGCGACGGTGCCCACGATCACCAGCAGACCGAGCCGGATGTCGGCCAGGCCCAGCGCGACCGCCGCGACCAGCACCGCGACGAGCGAGCTGATCAGCAGCGGCACCACCTCGATGATGTCGGCGGTCTGGTCCGCGTCCTCGGTGGCGATGGTCAGCACCTCGCCGGACTTGAGGTCGACGTCCCGGGCCACGGGTTGCAGGCCGCAGGCCGCGACCTTCACCCGCCAGCGGTGCGCCTCGGTCGTGTTGGCCTTCTGCAGGATCCGCATGCCGAACCGCCACGACAGCGACACCGTCGTGATGATCACGGCCAGCGCGCCGATCGACAGGGCGAGCGCCCGGAGGCTGCGGCCGTCCTGCATCGTGTGCTCGACGATCAGGCCGAGCGCGATGGGGAAGGCCGTCTCACCGGCCTGGTAGAGCCCCATGAGGAGGGTGCCCCAGGCCATGGCGCCGATATTGCGGCGCAGGGCCGTGCGGAGGATGGCGGCCCCTTCGCGGGGCCGCTGCGTGTCAGTTGTCATCGAGGTGGCGGGCAATCGCTTCCGGGGTTCGCAGGGTGAACAGATCGCGGATCGTGATCACGGGACCGTACTCGCGGCGGAGCAGCCCGACGAGCCGTACCGCCAGCATGGAGTGTCCTCCCAGGGACACGAAGTCGCTCACCGCGCTCACCTCGTCGTCGTCCAGGTCCAGTGCCTCGGCGAAGTACTCGCACACCACGGTCTCGGTCTCGGTCTCGGGCCCCCGCTCCCCCACCGTGGTCAGCGCGCCCAGCGGCTTGGGCTCGGGCAGCGCCTTGGTGTCAGCCTTCCCGTTCACCGTGAGCGGGATGCTGTCGACCTGGGCGTAGTGCGTGGGCCGCAGGAAGTCCGGCAGTCCGGCGCCCACGTCGGCGGCGACGGTCGCCAGATCCGCCCCGTCCAGGACCAGGTAGGCGGCCAGCCGGTGGGCGCCGTCGACCTGCGGGTCGGGCTGGGCGACCGCGGCGGCGAACCGTACCGCCGGGTGCGCGGCGAACACGGCCTCGACCTCGCCGAGTTCGACCCGGTGGCCACGGATCTTCACCTGCTGGTCGGTGCGGCCCAGGTACATCAGGTTGCCGTCCGGCCGGCGGACCACCAGATCCCCGGTGCGGTACATGCGCTCACCGGGCTCTCCGAACGGGCAGGCCACGAAGCGGTGCGCGCTCTGGGCGGGCTGCCCGAGGTAGCCGCGCGCGATGCCGATGCCCGACACGTACAGCTCACCGGGAACGCCGTCCGGCAGGGGCCGCAGCCACGGGTCCAGGACGTACACGTCCGTGTTGTCGATGGCGACGCCCACCACCGGGTCCGCGCACTCGAACGTGCCGACACCGAGGGTGTTGATGGTGTACTCGGTGGGCCCGTACAGGTTGTAGCCGACCGTGCCCTCGGTGTCGGCGAGCCGCTGCCACAGTGCCGGTGTGACGGCCTCACCGCCGAGCAGCACCAGCGCCGGCCGCCGGTCCGGGTTGTCGAGCAGGCCCTCGGCCACCAGCTGCTGCGCGTAGGTCGGCGTCACGTTGACGACGTCGATCCCGTGCTCCAGGCAGTACGCGACGAGCCGGGGCGCGTCCCGGCGCAACTCCTCGTCGCAGATGTGCACTTCGTGGCCGTCGGCGAGCCACAGCAGCTCCTCCCACGACATGTCGAAGGCGAAGGACACGGTGTGCGCGATCTTGAAGGTCCGGTGGCCGTGCTCGGCCAGCACGGGCTCGAAGATCCGGCGCTGATGGTTGATCAGCATGTTGGTGAGCCCGGCGTACTCGGTCACCACGCCCTTGGGCTTACCGGTGGAACCGGAGGTGTAGATCGTGTACGCGGGGTGCCGCAGCCGGTCGGGGTCGTCCGGCGCGAACGTCGGATACGGCTCGGCCTCGGGAAGCGGCCGGTCGAGTTCGATCAGCTCGCCGGTCAGCCGGGGCGACACGCCGCTCACGGTGAGGGTCACCTCGGGCCCGGCGTCCTCGACGATGGCGGCGATCCGCTCGTCCGGGTGGTCCAGCTCCAGCGGCACGTACGCCGCGCCGACCCGCAGGACGGCGAACAGGGCCACGATCCAGTCGAGGGAGCGCG
The DNA here is from genome assembly GCF_009872555.1 of Streptomyces sp. SID5643. Classification (NCBI taxonomy): domain Bacteria; kingdom Bacillati; phylum Actinomycetota; class Actinomycetes; order Kitasatosporales; family Streptomycetaceae; genus Streptomyces; species Streptomyces sp. SID5643. The sequence goes on along the minus strand of NZ_WWIC01000133.1, from coordinate 39,107 downwards.
GGATCGCCAGTCCGACGGTCGTCTCGGGGCCGATGCCGCGCGCGGCGAGCACTCCGGCCAGCGTGCGGCTGCGGTCTTGGAGTTCGGCGAACGTCATCGTCGCGCCGTGGGCGACGAGCGCCACCCGCTGCGGGTCGCGGTCGGCGGCCCGGTCGAACCGGTCGACGACGGTGTCGGTGCCGACATCGGTGCGTTCGCCCGGCTCGGGCACCGGCCCCAGGCCCGGCAGCGCGCCGACCGGCCCGGTCGCCCTGGCCACGTCCTCCAGCACGCTCAGGTAGTCGGCGAGGAGACGACGGGCGTTGCCCGTGTCACCGTCGCGGTACTCCAGCTTGACCGTGAGCCGGTCGCCGGGGGTGACGACCCAGGTGAAGGGGTAGTGCGTGGAGTCGTCCGCCTTGACCGAGGTGATGCCGTGCCGGGCGTTCATCTCGGCGAAGGCGTCCATGTCCAGGAAGTTCTGGAGCACGAAGAGGTTGTCGAACAGGGTGCCGTGTCCGCCGGCCCGCTGGATCTCGCCGAGTCCGAGGTGCTCGTGCTCCATCGCCTCGACCCGGGCCGTCTGGACGGCCGACAGATAGGCGCGGACCGTGTCGTCCGGGCGGGCCCGCGTCCACATCGGCACGGTGTTGAGCAGCACGCCGACGATCCCGGACAGCCCCTCGCCGTCACGGCCGGAGACGGTCACGCCGAACACCGCGTCGGCGCGGCCGGTGTACGCGCCGAGCAGCAGGCCGAACGCGCCGGTCAGCACCGAGTTCAGGGTGACGCCGTGCGTCCGGGCCGCTTCGCGGACGAGCGCGGACTGCTCGGCGGACAGGGTGTGGACGAGGGCCTTCGGCAGGTCGTCCGAGAACGACGGTGCCGGTCCGGCGAGCAGGGTGGGTCCGGTGAGACCGGCCAGGTGGTCCGCCCAGAAGCGCTCCGACACCGCCGGGTCCTTGGCGGCGAGCGCGCGGGCGTGCTCCTCGAAGCTCGGGACCGCCGGTGCCGCATCGAGGGGCTCACCCGCCAGGACGGCGCGGTAGGCGTCGAAGAGGTCCCGCAGCACGATCTCCCGGGACCAGCCGTCCCACAGGAGCAGGTGGTAGCTGAGCAGCAGGCCGTCCCGGTCGCCGGGCAGGTGCACGACGGTCAGCCGGATCAGCGGCGGCTCCCCCGGGTCGAAGCCCGTGTCGCGGTCCCGGGCTCGCAGGTCGTCGACCTCCGCGTCCGTCGCCAGGGCGATCGTACGGACATCGACCTTGCGGCCCGCCTTGAGGAGCTGCACCGGGTTTCCGTCGTCGTCGGTGCCGAAGCCGGCGCCGACGACCGGGTGCCGTGCGATCACATGGGCCATGGCCTCGGCCAGCGCGCCGGTGTCCAGGCGCCGGTCGAAGGTGAACCAGTTCTGTGCGACGTAGTGTCCGGCCGAACCCGCCATCTGGGCCTGGAAGAACAGGCCGCGCTGGAGCGGGGTGACCGGAGCGGTGCGCTCGGCCGTCGTCGCGGCGTCCGCGAGGTGCCGGAGCGCGTGCCGCCAGTGCTCGGTGATCTCGTCCGGGACGCCCTCGGCGAGGACGAACTCGGCGAGCAGGCTGCCGGTGGCCTCGTCGGTCCACGCGTTGACCTCGACGGCGTACGGGCTGCCCTGGTCGCCGCCGGTGAGGTGCAGCGCCTGTGACTCGCTGCCCCGGCCGAGGTAGTTGAACAGCACCTGCGGGCGGGCGGTCAGCAGCGGGGCCGTCTGCGGGTTGAGGTACCTGAGCCGGCCGTAGGCGACGTGCCCGTCCTCGTCCGGCTGACGCTCGACGACCTCGCGCGCGGCCGCGACGGGGTCGGTGTGCGGGGTGAGCCGCACGGGTGCGATGGAGGTGAACCAGCCGACCGTCCGGGTGTAGTCGTGCTGTTCGAGGACGGGGACCCGGCCGTGACGCTCCAGGTCGATCGCGAGGTCGGTGGGTGACGGCTGGATCCGGGTCAGCGCGGTGCGCAGGGCGCCGCACAGCAGCTCGGTGAGGCCGAGGCCGAGTGCCGCGGGGGCGGTGCGGGTGACGCTGCCGCTCACGTCCGGGGCGAGTACCACCGTCGTCTTGCGCAACGCCCCCGGGCGCGGGAGCAGTTCGGGAGCCTGGAGGGTGGTGACCCAGCGGCCGAGGTCGTCGGCGTCCTGGGTCGCACGGAGCGTCAGGGCTTCGGCGTACTCGGCGTAGGACGTGGTCGGTGGCGCGAGGGGCTCGCCGCGCAGGGCCGTGGCCAGGTCGTCGAGCAGGATCAGCCAGGAGACCGCGTCGACGGCGAGGTGATGGACGGTGACGACGAGGGTGCGGCTCGCCTCCAGCCACGCGACGGCGATCAGCTCGCCGGATCCGGGGTCGAGTTGCCCGGCGGCCTCGTCGGCCACGGCTGTCGCGTCGATGGTGTCCGGGCGTACGACGGTGATCTCGTGGGCCGGTTCGGTGCGGACGGTCCACACGCCGTGCTCTGTGCGGAGCCTCAGCCGCAGGGCCGGATGGGCGGCGACCACGGCGTTCGCGGCGCGTACGGCGTCGGCGTAGCCGGTGCCTTCGGGGGCCTGGAGGGTCCTGGCCTGGGCGAAGCGGGTGAGGGAGCCGCCGAGTTCGCGTTGGCGGAGGATGATCGGGGTGGGGGGCAGGGGGCCGTCCCCTCGGTGGGCTACCACCGATGTGGCGCGGGGTGCGTTCGTACCCAGGTGTTCCGCCAGTGCGCGGGGCGTCTTGAGCAGGAAGACATCCCTCGGGGTGATGGGCAGGCCGAGTGTCCGTGCCCTGTTCACGACCATGATGGCGACAATGCTGTCGCCTCCGGCGCGGAAGAAGTCGGTGTCGGCGGTCACGTCTGCGCCGGGCAGCGTCTCGGTGAAGACCTTGGTGAGTGCGGCTACCGCAGCCGTCTCGTCCGCGGGTGCGTGAGGGCTGGTCGCGCGGTTCCCCGCGCCCCTGACGGCGCCCCCCGCCAAGGCCTTTCGATCCAGCTTGCCGTTGATCGTCAGCGGTAGGGCATCGATCTTGAGGACCGTGCCCGGGATCATGTGAACAGGCAGCTTCTGCGCCAACCGGCCCTCGAAATCACCTGGCACGCTGCCCACCACGTGCGCCACCAGATGGTCCCCGGTGTCCGCCACCGTCACGGCCACGTCGACCACACCCGCGAGTCCACGGATCGCGGACTCCACCTCGCCCGGCTCGATGCGGAAGCCCTTGAGCTGGACCTGGTCGTCGGCGCGGCCGGTGAAGCGGAGTTCGCCGTCGAAGGTGCGGATCGCGAGGTCACCCGTGTGGTACATGCGGGAGCCGTCGGCCCTGAACGGGTTGGCCACGAAGCGGCCCGCCGTGAGTCCGGGCCTGCCCAGGTAGCCGAGGGAGACCTGGTCGCCGGCGACGTAGATGGCGCCTTCCCGGCCCGGCGGCACCGGGCGGAGCCGGTCGTCGAGCAGGTAGGTGACCAGGCCCGGGATCGGCCCGCCGATGGGGCTGACGTCGTCGCCGGGGCCGAAGTCGTCGTCGGTCAGCACCCGGTGGGTGACATGCACGGTGGTCTCGGTGATGCCGTACATGTTGACCAGCTCGGGGGCCGCCGTGCCGTGCCGCTCGACCCAGCCGCGCAGCCGCCCGGGGTCCAGTGCCTCGCCGCCGAAGATGATCCGGCGCAGCGCGGGCAGCGGTTCACCGGCGAGCCGGTCCGCCTCGATGAACTGGTAGAAGGCCGAGGGGGTCTGGTTGAGAACGGTCACGCCCCGCTCCCGGACCAGCCGGTGGAAGTCCACCGGGGAGCGCGTCAGTCCGTACTCGGGCACCAGCAGCTCACCGCCGTGCACCAGGGCGCCCCACAGCTCCCAGACGGCGAAGTCGAAGGAGAAGGAGTGGAACTGGACCCAGACGTCGTCCGGGCCGAAGTCCATGTCCGGCCGGGTGTTCGCGAGCAGGGTCACCACGCTGGAGTGCGGGACGACGACGCCCTTGGGGCGGCCGGTCGACCCCGACGTGTAGATCACGTAGGCGGGGGTGTGCCAGTCGGGCCCGGGAACGGGCGCCGGGGCAGCGGCCGGGGGTTCTTCGCCCTGCACCAGCACGCGGGCGGGCACCCCCGCCCGGGTCAGCAGTTCCGTGCAGCGGTCGCGCTGGTCCCGGCCGACGAGGACGACCTGCGGGGCGGCGTCGGCGAGGATGTACTCCAGCCGTTCGTCCGGGTAGGCCAGGTCCAGCGGGACGTACGCGCCGCCCGCGCTGACGATCGCGACCAGGGCGACGACCTGCTCCAGGGAGCGCGGGACGGCCACGGCGACCCGCTTGCCCGGGCCGACCCCGGCCGCGCGCAGGGCGGCGGCCAGGTCGTCCTTGCGGCCGGACAGTTCGCCGTAGGTCAGGGAGCGGGTGGCTCCGTCGAGGCCGCACTGGGTGACGGCGGTGGCCGCCGGGTCGCGGCGGGCCGCCGTGTCGAACAGGGCTCCCAGGGTGGCCGGGGTGACCGGCGCGGGACGCCGCTCGCTCCCGGGCGTCAGGTCGTCGACCGGGGTGTCCGGGTGGGTGAGCAGGCCGGTCAGCGCGTGGGTGAACGTGTGCAGCACCGTCCGGGCGGCCGTCTCGCCCAGCAGTTCGCCGTCGTAGATGAGGTTGAAGCGGGGGCGGCCGTCGAGCGCGCGCTCGACCACCAGCGTCAGCGGGTAGTGGGGTGCGCCCTCGTTGACGAGGTCCGTGATGGTCAGGGAGTCGCCGGGGCGCCGGAGCGAGGCCAGGTCGGTGGCCACGTCGAAGACCACGAGAGTGTCGAAGAGGGAGCCGGCGCCGGCCTGGCGGCCGATGCGCGCCAGGGAGACGTGCTGGTGCGGAAGGACGGCGCTCTGGTGGTCCCGCACCGCGGAGAGCAGGCCGCCGGCCGTGCCGGCGGCGGTCCAGCGGGCGCGTACCGGGACGGTGTTGATGAACAGGCCCACCATGTCAGAGATGCCGGGAACGTCGGCGTCGCGGCCGGAGACGGTGGAGCCGAACACCACGTCCCGGCTCTGGAGGAGGCCGCCCAGGGTGACGGCCCAGGCGCTGTGCACGGCGACGCTCAGCGGCACACCGGCCTCGCGGGCGGCCGCGTCGATGTCGCCCTCGGGCTCCACGGCGGTGTCGGCGAACCGGTCGGAGGGGGTGTGCCCCTCGGCGACCAGTGAGGGGCCGGGCAGTCCGGCGAGTTCCGCGCTCCAGACGCGGTCGCTCTCGTCGGCGTCGCGTCCGGCGAGCCAGTGGACGTAGTCGGCGAATCCGCCGGTCGGGTGGACGGTGCCCGGGGCGTGGTACTCGGCGAGCAGCGCGCGGAGCATGGGCGGCACGGACCAGCCGTCGGCGATGATGTGGTGCACGGTCTGCACCAGGACGTTCCGTCCGGAGCCGGCGCGGACGAGCGTATACCGCATGAGGGGGCCGGTGGCCAGGTCGAAGCCGCTGCGGCGGTCCCGTTCGGCGAGGTCGCGTATCTCCTCGTCGGTGATGCCGGGGCGGTCCAGGGTGGTGAAGGGGGCCTCGGCGCCGTTGTGGATGACGGAGACCACGCGGCCGTCGGCTAGGGCCGTGAAGCGGGCGGCCAGGTTCGGGAACAGGGTGAGCAGCCGGGTGGCCGCCGTGGCGAGCCGGTCGGCGTCCACCTCGCCGTCCAGCGTGAGCAGTTGCTGTTCCACGTAGGCGCCCGCGGAGTCGTCGTCGAAGACCGAGTGGAAGTAGAGGCCTTCCTGGAGCGGGGTCAACGGCAGGACGTCCCGCAGCGCAGGGCCGTCCAGGGCGTCGACGTCGGCCTGGGTGAGGGGTACCAGGGGGAAGTCGCTGGGCGAGTGGCCGCCCTGGTCGAGCGCGGCGATTCCGGCCAGGGCCGTGCGGAAGTAGTCGCCCAGGGCCGTGATGTCGGCGTCGGTGAACAGGCCGTCGGGCCAGGAGATGGTGGTGACCAGCTCGTAGGCGCCGGAGGCGTCGGGTTCGGCGATCGCGTTGAACTCCAGGGCGCGCGGCAGGCGCATCCGCGGATCGCGCTTCTCGCCCAGCTGGCCGGTGGTGCCGGCGAGTTGCCAGTCGCCGGGGGCGCCTGCGGCGAAGCGGCCGAGGTAGTTGAAGAGCACCTGGGGTGCGGGGGCGTCGAACTCGCTGTGGGCGAGGTAGCGCAGCGCGCCGTAGGAGACGCCGTTGTCCGGTACCCGGGCGAGGTCCTCCTTGACCCTCTTGAGCGCGGCGGTCAGGTAGGCGGGCGTGGTGAAGTCGGGTGCCGTTCCGGGGTCCACGGTCACCGGGAAGAGGGTGGTGAACCAGCCGACCGTGCGCGAGAGTTCCGGTTCGAAGCCGGCCGAGCCGGCGACGAACTGCCCCTCGCGGCCGTGGCCTTCGAGTTCGATGTGGGCGAAGGTCTGGTCCTGCCCGAGGTCGCGGCGGCGTCGGGCGAGGGCGACGGCGAGTGCGGTGAGCAGCACGTCGTTGACCCCGGCGTGGAACTTCGCCGGGATCTCGGTCAGCAGCGCGGCCGTGACCTCGGGGCCGACCGAGACGGTCCGCAGGCGTTCGTTCGCGACGGTGTCGGTCCCGGACAGGGCCCGGCGGGCCAGCGGCTGGTCCTCGCCGGGCAGAGGGCGCCGGTAGGAGGAGCTGTCGGCGTCGAACGCGGCGCGCTCCAGCAGCTGGGTCCAGCGCCGGAACGACGTGCCCACCGGGGGGAGTTCGATGGGCTCACCCGAGCTGAACTGCCGCCAGGCGGTGGCCAGGTCCTCCATCAGGACGCGCCAGGAGATGCCGTCGACGACCACGTGGTGGGCGACGAGGACGAGCTGGTGGGCCGACGGGCGCCAGACGGCCCGGAGCATCACGCCGTTCGCGGGGTCCAGGCCGGCGGTGGCGAGGGCGACGCACTCGTCGAGCGGCAGGTCGCTGTGCTGCGGGGCGGGCACGACCCGGTCGGCCTCGGGGATGTCGAAGCTCCAGCGCTCGCCGCGCACCAGCCGGGCGCGGAGCATGTCGTGCCGGGCGACGAGGGCGGTGAGGATGGCGTCGAGGGCGTCGGCGGTCAGGTCCGCCGGGGTGTTCAGGACGACCGACTGGACGAAGCCGTCGACGGCGTCCGTGGTCTCACCGAGCCACTGCACGATGGGCGAGCCCACGACGGTGCCGGTGGCGACGTCGGCGTGGTCGACGGCGGAGACGTCCTCGCGGCTCGCGACCGCTGCCAGCGCGCCCACGGTGCTGTGGGTGAAGATCTGCCGTGCCGTGACGTGCAGGCCCTGTTCGCGCAGTGCGCTCAGCAGGGAGATCGCCAGGATGCTGTCGCCGCCGAGCTGGAAGAAGTCCTGGTCGACACCGACCTCTTCGAGGCGCAGCACCTCCGCGACCGCGGCGCACACCGCCCGCTCGTCGTCGGTGGCGGGGCGGACGAGGGAGCCCGTCTCGATCACCGGCTCGGGCAGGGCGTTGCGGTCGAGCTTGCCGTTGGCGGTGAGGGGGAACTCCTCCAGCACGACGATGTGGGCGGGCACCATGTACTCGACCATGTGGGCCGCGGCCCACGCCTTGACCTCGTCCGCCCGCAGCTCCTGAGCGCCGCCGGCGGCGGGGATGACGTAGCCGACGAGGTAGGTGCCGCCGGCCGCGTTCTTCTTCGCGACGACGCAGGTGTGCCGTACGCGGGGGTGTTCGGCGAGGCCGACCTCGACGTCCTCTATCTCCAGCCGCATGCCGCGGATCTTGATCTGGTTGTCGGCGCGGCCGAGGAAGTCCAGCGATCCGTCGGGGGCGAAGCGGGCGAGGTCGCCGGTGCGGTAGAGGCGGGAGCCGTCGCCTGCGAAGGGGTTGGCGACGAAGCGGGAGGCGGTCAGGCCCGGCGCGCCCACGTAGCCGCGGCCCAGGAGGAAGCCGCCGACGTAGAGTTCACCGCCGACGCCGACCGGGACGGGGCGCAGTTCGTCGTCCAGGACGTAGAGCTGGGTGTTGGGGTTGGCCTTGCCGATGGATGTCGACAGGCGCTCCGCGGCGCCACGATAGATGACGTGGGAGACGCCGATGGTCGTCTCGGCGGGCCCGTAGCCGTGGTACATGGGGACGTTGCCGAGCTTGGTGCGGAACCGCTCATACAACTCGGGGGTGAGCACCTCGCCGCCGCACCACACGTGCCGCAGGCTGTCCAGGCGGCTGGAGTCGCCGGCCATCTCCAGCAGCACGTCGAGCATGGACGACACCAGGTACGTGAAGGTGACGCGGTGCTCGGCGATGACGCTCAGCAGGTGGTGCGGGTCGCGTTCGCCGCCGGGCCGCAGGACGACGAGCCGGCCTCCGCAGACCAGCGGCAGGAAGATCTCGTTGATGGAGATGTCGAAGGACAGCGGTGCCTTGAACAGTGAGGCGTCGTCGGGTCCGAAGCCGAGGATCTCGTCGACCTGCCACAGCAGGCGCTCGCTGATCGCCTCGTGCCGGATCATCGCGCCCTTGGGGCGGCCGGTGGAGCCGGAGGTGAAGATCACGTAGGCCAGTGCGTCGCCGGGGACGGTGACGCCGGGCCCCTCGGCCGGGTACGCGCCGTACCGCCAGTCGCCCAGGTCGACGGCCACGGCGTCCGGTTCGGCCGGGTCGTGCTCGCCCGAGGCGTTGAGCTGGAGGACGACCCGGGCGTCCTCGATGACGACGGCCCGGCGCGCGGCGGGCCACTGCGGGTCCAGCGGTACGAAGGCGGCCCCGGCCTGGAGCACGGCGAGCAGCCCGATGACCATGTCGGCGGAGCGGGCCAGGGAGATGCCCACGACCTCTTCGGCGCCGAGTCCGCGGGCGAGGAGGTGGTGGGCCAACTGGCCGGCCCGCTCGGCCGCTTCGCGGTAGGTCAGGGATCTGCGCTCGTCGACGACGGCCACGGCCTCCGGCCGGGTGCGGACCTGCTCGTGGAACATCTCCACGATGGTGGGGCGGACCCGGTCGGCCCGGTTGTCGTTCCACTCGGCCAGGGTGCGGAGCCTGGCCGCGACGCTGGAGGGGCCGATGGTGCCGAGCGGCCGGTCCGGGAAGTCGGCCAGGTCGTCCAGCGCGAGCTGTGCGTCCTCGGCTCCGACACCGTCGGGGACGGTGATGCCGCGGCCGTCGGGGCTGATCTCCCAACCGCCGGGCGCACGGCCGCCGTTGTCGACCCAGCCGAGGACGTCGGCGAAGAGCGTGCCCGGGGTGAGGTCGATGCCCTCGGGGCTGCGGCCGGTCGCCCAGTACGACAGGCCGATGGCGCAGGCCTCGGTGATGGTCCTGTCCGGGTAGTCGCCGGTCCGCCGGCGGACATCGGCCAGACGCGTGGGCGAAAGCAGTGCGAGACGAGCGCGCGGTTCCATCATCGAAGACTCAGCGTCCCTTCCAGAATGTGGAGTTAGGCTAACCTAAATTAGGGTTGCCTAACTACCCTCTCGCCAGGCCCGCCACAGTCGTGCGTACCGGCCGCCCAGAGCCACCAGTTCCTCGTGCGTCCCCTGCTCCACGACGCGTCCCGCGTCGAGCACGGCGATCCGGTCCGCGGCCATCGCCTGGGTCAGCCGGTGCGCCACGAACAGCGTGGTCCGGCCGGCGCACGCGGCCAGTACGGCCCGCTCCAGCTCGGCGGCGCCCTCGCTGCCGGCCTCCGCGGTCGACTCGTCGAGCACCACCACCGGCGCCCGGCCCAGCACCAGCCGCGCCAGGGCGATCTGGGCGACCTTGGTGACGTCCAGACGCTCACCGCCCTCGCCGACCGGGGTGTTCAGCCCCTCGGGCAGCGCGGCCACCCAGCCCTCGGCTCCGACGGTGCGCAGCGCGTCCATCAGCTCCGCGTCCGACGCCCCCGGCGCGGACAGCCTCAGGTCGTCGGCGAGCGGGCCGGAGAACACGTGTGTCTCCTGCGTCAGGATGCTCACCAGGGCCCGCGCCCCCGCCTCGTCCAGGCCGGAGAGATCCGTCGTCCCGATGCGCACCGAGCCGGCCTCCGGGGTGCCGATACCGGCGATCAGGGCGGCCAGGGTCGTCTTGCCCGCGCCCGTGGCGCCGACCAGGGCGAGGGACCCGCCGGCCGGGATCGTCAGGTCCACGTCCCGCAGCACCGGTTCCTCCGAGCCGGGGTAACGGAACGTCAGCCCCTCGACCGTCACCGGGTACGCCCCGGCTTCGGCCGCGGCGACGGACTCGTCGCCGACCAGCCGCTCCTGGGCGGACTCCCCCAGCACCCCGACCAGGCGGGTCAGGCTCGCGCCCGACTTCTGCGCCTCGTCGAAGGTGAACATGATGGCGCCCAGCGGGGTGAACAGCCGGTGGAACAGCAGCGGAGCCGCCGACACCTCACCCAGGCTGGCCGCGTCGGCCTCCAGCAGGGCGTACCCCACCACGAGGATCAGGACCAGGCCGATGAACTCGGCGCGGTTCTCCCGGCCGACGAACCGGCCGAAGAACCGGAACACCTCGATACCGAGCTCGCGCACCCGCCACGACTCGGCGGTGACCTTCTCGCGGAAGGCACCCTCCAGCCGGTAGGCGCGCACCGTGTCGATGCCGTTGAGGCCGCTGATGAACGCCTGGGCCCGGTCGGCCTGGGCCACGCGCTGCTTGCGGTAGAGCGGGGCGGACCGGGGCAGGTACCAGCGCAGTGCCAGGGCGTACGCGGGCAGCGCGCCGGCGCCGGCCAGGCCGAGCCGCCAGTCGAGCCCGAACATGCCGAGCGTCGCGATGACGACCAGCACGCCCGCCGAGAACACCGTGGGGACGGCCGTGCGGATGCCCTTGGAGATGACGGCCACGTCGTCGCCGACGCGGGAGAGCACGTCTCCCCGGCCGACCTGCTCGATCCGCGTGCTCGGCATGCCGAGCACCGCCCGGACGGCGCCTTCGCGCAGCCGCGCGAGCAGATCCGCGCCCAGCCGTCCGATCAGGTAGGTGGAGACCGCGGTGGCCGCCGCGCCGAGCAGCGCCGCGGCACCGATCAGCACCCCGATCGTGACCAGGACCGAACGGTCCTCGCCCCCGACCACCCCGTCGACCACCCGGCCGAGCAGGAGCACCGGGAGCACCTGGAGCGCCGCCCCCGCGACCGTGGTGAGCACGGTCGCGGCCGAGAGCCCGGGCATGGACCGGCAGTGTCCCGCGACCCAGCGGACGGCCTCGCGTCCGGTCGTCGTGCGCAGGGCCGCCGGGGCGACGCGCGTGTCGGTGGTGCTCACTTCCCTACTCGACCGACTTGACGAGCTCGTCGATCGCGTACGGCATGGACAGCAGGGTGCCCTGGGAGATGGCCGCGCCGACGGCCGGCCCCTCGCTGTCGAGCAGGTAGGACACGTTGCCCTTCTTCACCGCGTCGAGGTTGGCGAACAGCTTGAACTTCTTCAGGGCCTCGGTGTCGGCCTTGTCGTTGATGACGAAGATGCGGTCGACGTCGACGAGGTCGATGCGCTCGGGCGAGAGCTTGGTGTAGAAGCTGCCCCCGGCGACCTTGTCGATCCCGGTCTGGTATTTGAAGCCGATGCCCGTCACGAGCCGGCCGCGCACGTCGGTGGAGGTGAACGGCGCCACGGAGTTCTCGTACCAGGACAGCGCGACGGCGGTCTGCTTGCCGAGCTCCGGGTGCTCCTTCTTGGCCGCGTCCAGCTTGCCCTGGATGTCGTCGACCATCTTCTGGCCCTCGTCGGCCTTGCCGAGGGCCTTGGCGATGTGCAGGGCGTTGTCCTGCCAGGGGGCGCTGAAGGGCTCCTTCTCGGCCTTGGTGCGGGCCACCGTGGGAGCGATCTTGGAGAGCTTGTCGTAGCCCGCCCGGTCGATCTCGGAGTAGACCGCGACGATCAGGTCGGGCCGCAGGGCCGCGATCTTCTCGTAGTTGGGGCCGGAGTCACCGTTCTTCATGATGACCTCGGGCTTGGTGTCCCCCCACTTGTCCTTCACCCAGGGCCACTGGGTGTTGATGTCGGGGGACTTGCCCGGCGGGTTGGGGTACTGGTCGACCATGCCGACGGGCTTGATGCCGAAGGCCAGGACGGTCTGGTCGTCGGTGTAGCCGACGGAGACGACCCGCTGGGGCGCCTTCTCGACCTTCGTGGATCCGAACGCGTGCTCCACGGTGACCGGGAACGCGCCGGCCGCCGCGGTCTGGGTGCCCTCGTTCTTGTTGTCCGCCGTGTCCGCCGAGTCGGAACCGCATCCCGCGAGGAGACCGACGCCAAGGGTGGCCGCGGACACGACCGCCGCCAGCCGCCGCCATGGCTTCCGGGACGTCGTTCGATGGAGGAGCATCCAGAACCCCTTGCTTTCGCGCTAGTTCGCTGCACCCTCGCCTAAAGGGCAGGCAAACCTTACCGTGCTGGAGTGAGGTTAGCCTAGCCTTACCTCTGCTCCTTTATCGGGATGTGTCCGGGCGCACGTGCGTACGCCCGATGGGCACGATCAACGGCCGGTCGCCCACCGGGTCGTCGATCACCTGGGCGCGCAACCCGAAGGCCTCGTGGAGCAGTTCGGCGGTGACGACGTCGTGCGGATGCCCCTGCGCCAGGATCGACCCTTCCCGCATCACGACGAGGTGGTCGCTGTAGCGCACGGCGAGGTTGAGGTCGTGGAGCACCATGACGACGGTGCAGCCCGACTCGTGCAGATCGTCGACCAGGTCCAGGACGTCGACCGCGTGCGCCAGGTCCAGATAGGTCGTCGGCTCGTCCAGGAGGAGCAGGTCGGTGCCCTGAGCCAGCGTCATGGAAATCCACACGCGCTGCCGTTGCCCGCCGGAGAGCGAGTCGACCGGGCGGTCCGCCAGGTCGGCCACGCCGGTCATGGCCAGCGCGCGCTCCACGACCTCGGCGTCGTCCGAGGACCACTGCCGCAGCCAGCTCTGGTGCGGGTGCCGGCCCCGGGCGACCAGGTCGGCCACCGTCAGCCCCTCCGGCGCGACCGGCGCCTGCGGGAGCAGGCCGAGCTTCTTCGCCACGTCCCGGGTCCGCAGCCTGCCGATGTCCTCGCCGTCCAGGACGACCGACCCCCGGGTCGGCTTGAGCAGCCGTGACAGGGTCCGCAACAGGGTGGACTTCCCACAGCCGTTGGGGCCGATGATCGTGGTGACGACCCCGGGCGGTATCGCCACGTCGAGGCCGTCGATGACGGTCCGGCCGCCGTAGCCGACCGTGACGCCTCGGGCTGCCAGACGCGAGGCGTCGCCGACCGCGGCCTCGGTGACGGACTGTGCGACCACGGGTCCCCCCTTGCTTAGGTTCACCTGACTCTTGTACATCTACCGGAGGTTGGCCCGCACCAGCAGATAGACGAGGAAGGGCCCGCCGATCGCGGCGGTGACCACGCCGACCGGGAGCGAGACCGGCAGGACCGCCCGTGCGACCAGGTCCGAGCCGATCAGCAGCAGCGCCCCCACCAGACCCGAGGCGAGCATCGGCGGTGTCGGGCAGCGCGCCAGCCGCATCGCCACCTGGGGGGCGACCAGCGCGACGAACGGGACCGGGCCCGCCGCGCTCACCGCCACACCGGCCAGCAGCACCGCGCAGAGCAGCAGGACCGCCCGCACGGCCGCGTACCGCACCCCGAGGCCGGCGGCGACCTCGTCGCCGAAGTGCATGGGCTTGAACTGGAACGCGACGGCGGCCACGACCACCAGCAGGGCGAGCGTGCCCCACAAGGCCACCTGGACCTCGCCCCACGAGCGGTCGTCGAGCGAGCCGACCAGCCAGGCCTGCGCCTGGGCCACGTCCCTGATGTCGGCCGTGACGAGCAGCCAGGTGGTGATGGCCTCCATCACCGCGCTCACCGAGATGCCGATGAGGATGAGCCGGAAGCCGTCGATCCCGCGCCGCCAGGCCAGGAAGTACACCAGCAGCCCCGTGCCGAGACCGCCGGCGAGCGCCGCCGCCGACAGGCCCACGGTCTCGGTCACGGCCGCGGCGGCCCCGCCCGAGACCGTCACGAGGAACACCGCGACGGCGCTCGCGCCCGTGGTGATGCCCAGAACGTCCGGGCTGGCCAGCGGATTGCGGGCGATGGACTGGGTGATCGCCCCGGACACCCCGAGCGCGATCCCCACGACGAGCCCGGCCAGGGCACGCGGCATCCGCAGGTCCATGATGACGAACTCGTCGACCTGTTCCCCCCGCCCGAGGAGCGTGCGGATGACCTGCGGCAGGCCGATGGGGAAGTCCCCGACGCCGATGGACACGCAGAAGACCAGGAAGGCCGACGCCGCCAGCAGCAGCGAGACGCCCACCAGCCAGGGCCGCCAGAAGAACGACATCCGGCCCAGCCGCACGCCCGGCGGCAGCGACGGCTTCACTTCGGTCACGTTCATGCGCTCCTGAACTTTCCGCGCCAGACGAGCACCGCGAAGAAGGGGGCACCGAGGAGCGCCACGACGACCCCCGCGTCCAGCTCGCCCGGCCTGACCACCAGTCGGCCGATGATGTCGCAGACCAGCAGGACGACGGCGCCGAGGAGTCCGGCGCAGGGCACCAGCCAGCGGTAGTCCGGGCCGGTCAGGTAGCGGGCCACGTGGGCCACCATGAGGCCGAGGAAGGCGATGGGGCCGCACGCGGCCGTCGCCGCACCCGCCAGCAGCGTGACGGCGGTGATGCCGACGGTCCGGCTCAGCGCGATGTTCACGCCGAGCCCCCGCGCCACGTCGTCGCCGAGATTGAGCAGGTTGAGCGAGGGCAGCGTGGTCAGCCCCAGCACCACGCCGAGGGCGACGAACGCGCTCACCGGCCAGATGACGTCGAAGCCGACGCCGGCCACGGAGCCCGCGTTCCAGAACCGCAGCGCGTTGAGCGAGGCCTGGTTCGACAGCGCGACCGCCGTGGTCATCGCCATCAGGAAGACGGTGATCCCCTGCCCGGCCAGAGCCAGCGTCAGCGGGTTGCCGGCGCCCCGGCCGATGCTCGCGAGACCGAACACCACGACACCGGCGACCGCCGCCCCGAGGAAGGCGAACCAGACGTACTGGAACGGGTCGGAGAACCCGAAGACCGCGATCACCGACACCACGGCGAACGACGCGCCGGTGTTCACTCCGAGCAGGCCGGTGTCGGCGATCGGGTTGCGGGTGAACCCCTGGATGAGCGCCCCGCCGATCCCCAGGGCGATGCCCGCCACGATCGCGAGCACCGTACGGGGCACCCGTACGGTCTCCACGATGAGCCGGATCTCCGTGAGCCGCTGGTCGGACGTCGGGGCTTCGAAGAGCCCCTGCCAGACCTCGGCAGGGCTCAGTGCCCGGGCGCCGACGGCGAGCGACAGCGCCGCGGCGACCACGAGGACCGCCGACAGGATGCCCAGACCCAGGACCCGTCGCCGACGGGTCTTCGACAAGCCCCCGGGCGCGGGGCGCTCCATCACAGCAGTCGTGCCCATGAGGACGTACGTTATCCCTTGCGCCGGCGGTGAGTTGATCGAGCGCGGTGCTTACGGACGGGCCGTGCTGCCCGTGCCGTCGGCGAGCGTGCGGGCCTCGTCCGCGGCGGGAGCGGAGCCGCGTCCGAGGAGCGAGTCCAGGATCTCGCCCACCCTGATGGCCGTGTTGGACAGCAGGGACGAGGTGATGCCGTGCGTGTGTTCCGTGCCGCCCTGGAGGTAGATGCCGCAGCGCAGGGCGGGGTCGGTCGCGATGCGCCAGTCGCGCTCGACGCGGACGCGGCCCTCGTCGTCGCGGACGCAGCGGTCGGCGACCTCGCCGAGCAGACCGGTGGGGTCGGCGGGGCTGTAGCCGGTGGCGAAGACGACGACGTCGGCGTCGAGGTCGGTCTCCTCGCCGGTGACGAGGGACTTCACGGTGGCCAGGGCGCTGGTCGGGGTCTCCTTGACGGCGGTGAGGCGGGAGACGTTGAGGAAGCGCAGGCGCTCGGTGCCGAGGACCTTCTCCTGGTACGACTGCCGGTAGAGGTCGTCGATCAGGTCGATGTCCACCACGGAGTAGTTGGTGTTGCCGTGGTAGTCCATCAGTCGGCGCTTGACGTCCTCGGGCGCCGCGAAGTACTCGTCGACGGCCTGGGGGTCGAAGATCCGGTTGGCGAAGCTGCTGTCGTCGGCGGGGCTGTAGCCGTAGCGGGAGAAGACCGCGCAGACCTCGGCCCCGGGGAAGCGGCGGTGCAGGTAGGCGACGTTCTCGGCGGCGCTCTGGCCGGCACCCACGACGACGAACCGGGACGGCGAGGTGCCTTCCAACTCGTCGACGCGGGCCAGGAGTTCGGAGTTGTGCCAGACGCGTTCGCCGCGCTCCACACCCTCGGGCATGAGGGGGCGCAGGCCGGTGCCGATGACGAGGTTGCGGGCGCGGTGGACCTCCAGGCCGCCGCCCGAGCGGACGGTCACCTCCAGGTACTCCACCACGCCGTCCCGGGTCACGGGCGCGACCCCGACGACCTCGTGGCCGTAGGAGACCATGTCGTCGACCTGGGAGGCGGCCCACTCGAAGTAGTCGTGGAACTCCACGCGCAGCGGGAACAGGTTCTTGTGGTTGATGAAGTCGATCAGCCGGCCCTTGCTCTGCAGGTAGCAGAGGAAGCTGTACTCGCTGGCCGGGTTCCGCAGCGTCACCAAATCCTTCAGGAAGGAGACCTGCATGGTGGCGTCGTCGATGAGCATGCCCCGGTGCCAGCCGAAGCGGGGCTGCTGCTCGAAGAAGTGAGCGGTGATCGCCTCCTGCCTGCCGACGCGGGTGTTGTGCTCGCGGAGCGCGATCGCCATGGCCACATTGGACGGCCCGAAGCCGATACCGATCAGGTCATGGACCGGTGATGCGTCATCAGGAAGAACCTGCGACATGTCACTCCCATCGTGCGGGGCAGCCGCGTGTCAGGTGTGGAGGGAACGAGAGATGGGCATGCAGACGGAGCAGCACCCAAGGAACTTAGGTGAGCCTAAGCTAAACCCGCAAGGGTGTCGACAGGGCAAAACGGACAGCCGGATCCGCAGGGCCTCCCAACTGCGGCGGAACATCCACCCGTTGCGAACTAAGGTAAGCCTTGCTTTACTTGCGTCGGCCAACACCTTGCTCTGAGGAGGAACCCCATGCGGGTCGTCATGTTCGGTTACCAGACCTGGGGGCACCGCACCCTGCAAGCCCTCCTGGAGTCCGAGCACGACGTGGTGCTGGTCGTGACCCACCCCAAGAGCGAGCACGCCTACGAGAAGATCTGGAGCGACTCCGTCGCGGACCTCGCCGAGGAGCACGGTGTCCCGGTGCTGATCCGCAACCGCCCGGACGACGACGAGCTGTTCGAGCGCCTCAAGGAGGCCGACCCGGACATCATCGTGGCCAACAACTGGCGTACGTGGATCCCCCCGCGCATCTTCGGCCTGCCGCGCCGGGGCACGCTGAACGTGCACGACTCGCTGCTGCCGAAGTACGCCGGGTTCTCCCCGCTGATCTGGGCGCTCATCAACGGCGAGCCCGAAGTGGGCGTCACCGCGCACATGATGAACGACGAACTCGACGCCGGCGACATCGTCCGGCAGGAGGCCGTGCCGGTCGGCCCGAAGGACACCGCGACGGACCTCTTCCACAAGACCGTCGACCTCATCGCCCCGGTCACCATCGGCGCGCTGGACCTGATCGCCTCCGGGCAGACCGAGTTCACCCGGCAGGACCGCTCCCAGGCGTCCTTCTTCCACAAGCGCGCCGACGAGGACAGCCGCATCGACTGGAGCTGGCCGGCCGAGGACCTGGAGCGCCTGGTGCGCGCCCAGTCGGAGCCGTACCCCAGCGCCTACACCTTCCACCGGGGCAAGCGGCTCGACGTGCTGGCCGCGTTCGTGTCCGAGGGCCGTTACGGCGGCACGCCCGGCCGCATCTTCTACCGCGAGGGCGACGGCGTGGTGATCGTCGCCGGCGCCGACGCCCGGACGGGCCGCAACCACGGTCTGGCCATCACGCGCGTCCGCACCGAGGACGGGCGGGAACTGCCCGCCACCGAGTACTTCACCTCCATGGGCGGCTACCTCACCACCCGACCCTGATGTGCCGGCCCCGGTACGGTCCCGGGGCCGGCCGGATCGTCGCCGCGCGGCACCCGGTCCGCGCGGCGACGGTCGCGTTCAACGCCCTCGCAAGCTCCAAGTGCCCTGTTTCGGGACGGAGTTCACAGGCGAGGCACAGCCGGGCTAACGTTCACGCATGACCCCGCCCAGCGTGCTGAACCTCAGCGCGTACCTGATGTACGCGACGGGAAAGGCCGCCCGCCGCACCCTGTCGGAGAAGCTCACCGCCCGAGGGCTGCGGTTGTGGCATCTGACCGTCCTGACCCTGGTCTCCGACCTCGGTCCGCAGCCCAAGGGCGTGCTGGCCGCACGGCTGGACATGAACGCCAGCGACCTCGCGAAGATCGTGAAGGACCTGGCCGACGCGGGGCAGGTCACGTGCGTCCGCAGCCTCACCGACCGCCGTCGTGTCGACGTCCGCATCACTCCGGAGGGCAGGCTCGCCCTCGACCATCTCAGCGCCGACATCGCGTCCGCGGACGACGACCTCCTGACACCGCTGAACGAGGCGGAACGGGAGCAACTGGCCTCCCTGCTGCGGCGCGTGCACGCCCACCACGAGCACACGGGCCTCCCGGCCGGCTTCCGGCCGGCGGCTCAGGCACGCCAGCCGTAGCGCCGTTCGGGCCGGCCGGCGGCGCCGTAACGCAGGGACACCTCCGCGCTTCCCGTGCCGTGGAAGTACTCCAGGTAGCGGCGGGCGCTGACCCGGGACACCCCGGTGAGGGCGGCGCACTCGCTCGCGGACAGCGTGCCGTCCGCCGCGCGCAGGGCCCGCTCGACGAGCCCGGCGGTCTCCACGCTCATGCCCTTGGGCAGGGTGGACGCCGGGGCGGGGGCGAAGGCACCGGCCAGGACCCGGTCCACGTCCGCCTGGCCCCGGACCACCGTCGTGAGCAGCCTGCCCCGCTGGGCGGCGTAGCGTTCCAGTCGCAGGCGCAGATCCTCGAAGCCGAAGGGCTTGAGGAGGTAGTCGACCACACCGCGCCGGACCGCGCCGCGTACGGTGTCGGCCTCCGTCGCGGCGCTGATGACCATGACGTCGCAGTCGTGGCCCGCTGTGCGCAGCCGGGGGATGACGTCGAGTCCGAAGAGGTCGGGCAGGTACAGGTCGAGCAGGATGAGATCGGGGCGCAGTTCGTCGGCCGCCTCGATGGCCTGTCCGCCCGTGTGGGCCGTACCGACGACGCGGAACGGCTCGACGCGTTCGACGAAGGCGCGGTGGACCCTGGCCACCATGAAGTCGTCGTCGACCACGAGGACGTCGATCGCGTCCGCCTTGTCTCCTGCCGCGGTCATCGGGCCGCTCCTTCCGCCACCGTGCCGGTGAGGTGGCTGACCGTCATGCGTGCGGTGAACACGGCCCCCTCGGGGGTGTTGTCCACCGAGATCTCTCCCCCGTGCCGTTCGCAGACCAGCTTGGTCAGGGCCAGTCCGATGCCGCGCTCGCCCTCCCGCGCGGCCTTGGTGGTGAAGCCGTGGGAGAAGACCTCGTGGGCCAGTTCGGGAGCCACGCCCGGCCCGGAGTCGCGGACCGCGATCTCCACGCTGGAGGCGTCCTGGCGCAGCGCCACCTCCACCCAGGCGTCGTCGCGGGCGGCGGCGGCGTCGACGGCGTTGTCCACGAGGTTGCCGACCACGGTCGCCACGTCGGCGGCGTCCTCCGGGGCGAGGCGCTCCAGCGCGGTGTCGTCCGAGATCCGCAGGCTGACCCTCCGTTCCGCCGCCAGGGAGGCCTTCGCCATCAGCAGCGCGGCCACCGCGGTGTCCCGGACACGGCGGCTCAGGGAGACGTCCAGGGACTGGCGGTGCCGGCTCAACGCGCGGATGTAGCTGACGACTTCGTCCTGCTCCCCGATCTGGATCAGTCCGGAGATGGTGTGCAGCTGGTTGGCGAACTCGTGCGCCTGCGCGCGCAGCAGCTCCGAGGAACTGCGGAAGGAGCCGATCTCCCGCTCCAGCCGGGCCAGCTCGGTGCGGTCGCGCAGGGTGGTGACCGAGCCGAGCGACCGGCCGTCCTTGGTGACGGTCATCCGGTTCATCACCAGGATCCGGCCGTGGCGGACGACGACCTCGTCGCGCTCACCGGCGGCGGTGCCGGACAGCACGTCCCGCAGCCGCCCGTCGATGCCGAGGCCCGTGAGGCTCTGGCCGACGCAGTCCTCGGGCAGGTCGAGCAGGCGGCGGCCCATGTCGTTGACGAGGGTGAGCCGGTGCTGCGGGTCCAGGGCGATCACGCCCTCGGCGATCCCGTACAGCATCGCCTCCCGGTGCTCGGCCAGCCCGGCGATCTCGCCGGGCTCCAGCCCGAGCGTCTGCCGCTTGACCCGTCGCGCCAGCAGCCAGGAGCCGGCCACGCCGAGTCCGCTGGCGATGCCCAGGTAGGCGAGCAGGTAGGAGGAGGCGCCGCTGAGCCGCTGCCACACCGTCGGATCGGCCTCGCCGATCATCACGGTGCCCAGGATCCGGCCCAGGTTCTCCTCGGTCGCTCCGAGGACGGGCACCTGGGCCGCCAGTTCGCGGTTGCCGTCCAGCGTCAGCTGCCCGGACCAGCCGCGCCCCTGCCCGGTGCCCGGTCCGAGCCGCATGCGCTCGCCGACGACCGTGGGGTTCGTGGAGCTGACGATCCGCCCGGTCCCGTCGGCCACCGTCACCGACGTCACCCCCGACTGCGCCTGCGTGGCGAGCACCAGTGGGGCGAGGGCCTCCCCCGGCGCGGGACGCACCAGCTGGCTGCGCACCAGGGGGTTGGCGGCCAGCTGCTCGGCGAGCGCGCTCACCCGGCGTCCCTCGACGCGGTTGAAGGTGGCCTGGGACTGGGCGAGGGAGACCGCGGCGACGGCCAGCAGCACCACCACGACGATGGCGAGCTGGAGTACCAGCATCTCGCCCGCGAGCGAGTGGCGACGGAAGGTGGCGACCACGACGATCTCAATCTCCGATGCCGCTGCGAGGGGGGCGGCTCATGTGCCGAGCCGCACCATCATGACGCCCACCAGCCGAAACCGAAAGGGAGCCGTCGCTACCCGGTCGGTTTGGGCCCGATGCCCCGCAGCTCCCTGACCGTGCCGCCGAGCTTCGCGCGGAAGGACTCCAGCAGCGCCGGCTTGGCGCTGACCACCCAGCGCGTGCCGACGAGGTACTTCCCCCCGTAGACGCGCGCGCTCTCCAGCCAGGTCTCCTTGAGCTTCTCCTCGGGGAAGGTGGTGATGAGGTAGTCGGCCTTCTTCGTGCGGCACAGCCCCTGGCGCAGTTCGTCGGCGTCGATGCGGATCTTCGCCTTGCAGCCGGTCAGCCCGGCGATCACCTCCACCTTGGCCGGTGCGACGACCCCGGCGGCGGGAGCGGCCGTGACACCGGGCGCCGCCTTGCCGCCGCCGGCGTCCTTGTCGCCGCCGCAGGCTGTGACGAGGGGAAGCACGACCAGGACGCCGGCCGCCGCGAGGACGCCCGGCCGGGGGACGCGGGACGGACTGCGGCGGGCGGGTCGTACGGGCGGTTGCTGCTGGGACACGTCGCCTCTCCGGGTGCGGGCTGTCGGCGGAGTACTGCACAGGAGTACGCACAGGCCCGGGCGGGTGTTCACGCGCTAGGCGGCCTCCTCCACGGCGGCGCTCGGCGGCCCGCCGGACGGTGCGGCGAACTGGGTGCGGTACAGCTCCGCGTACCGCTGCCCCGCCGCGAGGAGTTCCTCGTGCGTGCCGCGTTCCACGATCCGGCCGGCCTCGACGACGAGGATCTGGTCCGCCGCGCGGACGGTGGACAGGCGGTGGGCGATCACGACGGCCGTGCGGCCTTCGAGGGCTTCGGTGAGGGCTTCCTGGACGGCGGCCTCGGAGGTGTTGTCGAGGTGGGCGGTGGCCTCGTCGAGGATGACGACGCGCTGGCGGGCCAGCAGCAGCCGGGCGATGGTCATGCGCTGGCGCTCACCGCCGGAGAGGCGGTAGCCGCGCTCGCCGACCACGGTGTCGAGGCCGTCGGGCAGGGACCGCACGAGGTCGTCGAGACGGGCCCGGCGCAGCGCGTCCCACAGCTCGTCCTCCGTGGCCTCCGGGCGGGCGAGCAGGAGGTTGGCGCGGACGGTGTCGTGGAAGAGGTGACCGTCCTGGGTGACCATGCCGAGGGTCTGCCGCAGTGACCCGGCGGTGAGGTCGCGGACGTCGACGCCGCCGATGCGCACGGCCCCTTCGTCGGTGTCGTACAGGCGCGGCATCAGCTGGGCGATGGTCGACTTGCCCGCGCCGGAGGAGCCGACGAGCGCCACGGTCTGGCCGGGTTCGGCGCGGAAGGACAGGCCGTGCAGGACCTCGTCACCGCCCCGCCCGTCCAGGGACGCGACCTCCTCCAGGGAGGCCAGGGAGACCTTGTCGGCGGCGGGGTAGCCGAAGCGGACCCGGTCGAACTCGACCGCCACGGGCCCGTCGGGCACCGGGCGTGCGTCCGGCTTCTCCTCGATGAGCGGCCTGAGGTCGAGCACCTCGAAGACCCGCTCGAAGCTGACCAGCGCACTCATCACCTCGACGCGCGCTCCCGCCAGCGCCGTCAGCGGAGCGTAGAGCCGGGTCAGGAGCAGTGCGAGTGAGACGACCGCGCCCGGTTCCAGGGCGCCGCGCAGGGCGAACCAGCCGCCGAGACCGTAGACCAGGGCCAGGGCGAGGGCCGAGACGAGAGTGAGGGCGGTGATGAACGCCGCCTGGGCGGTCGCCGTCCGGATCCCGATGTCCGCGACCCGGCGGGCCCGCTCGGCGAACTCCTCGGACTCCTCCTCCGGCCGCCCGAAGAGCTTGACCAGCGTGGCCCCGGGGGCGGAGAACCGCTCGGTCATGCGGGTGCCCATCGCCGCGTTCAGCGTCGCCGCCTCGCGCTGCATCCGGGCCATCCGGCTGCCCATGCGCCGGGCCGGGATCACGAACACCGGCAGCAGCACCAGCGCCAGCAGGGTGATCTGCCAGGACAGCGTGAGCATCACCGCGAGCGTCAGCAGCAGGGTGACGAGGTTGCTGACCACTCCGGACAGGGTGTTGCTGAACGCGCGCTGGGCTCCGATGACGTCGTTGTTGAGCCGGGAGACCAGGGCGCCCGTACGAGTGCGTGTGAAGAACGCGACCGGCATGCGCTGCACATGGTCGAAGACGGCGGTCCGCAGATCGAGGATGAGATGCTCCCCGAGCGTCGCCGACAGCCTGCGGCCGAGGACGCCGAGCACCGCCTCGGCCACCGCGATCAGCGCGATGAGCAGGGCCAGACGTACGACGGTGCCCTCGTCGCCGTGCGACACGATCGTGTCCACGACCGATCCGGCCAGCACGGGGGTCGCCACGGCCAGCAGGGCGGTGCCCACCCCGAGCAGGACGAAGAGGGCGATGCGGCGCCGGTGCGGGCGCGCGAACGCCCCGATGCGGCGCAGGGTCGCCAGGGCGAAGGGGCGGCGCTCCCGTTCGGCGTTCATGACGCTGTGCAGCTGTGTCCACGCTGTGGTCTCCATGCTCATGGCAGCGACCGTAGAACCTCAAGCAATCTTGAGGTCAAGGAGCTCGCGCTCGGCCCCCGACATCCCGCACAATCAGCCCGATCCCCCTCTTCCCCGTCCCCTCCGCGCAAAGGCCCCGATGACGCTCCCCACGCAGCCGCTTCCCGCGCGCAATCCCCAGTCCCCGCTCCCGCAACCCGCAGTTGGCCCGCCCCGGACAGGCTCTTCGGATGTGACAGCGGTACAACTCCCCGACCTCCGCCCGGGACGACTCCCCCGTCGCGTCCCGGTGCGCCGCCTGCGGCAGATCCTGTGTCTGCTCCCGCTCCTGCTCGTCACCGTCGTCGCCGTGCAGCACCGGTCGGTGCTGGCCGCGGGTTTCTCGCATCTGCGCACCGCCGAGTGGCCCTGGCTGCTGGCCGCGGCCGGAGCGACCTGTCTGACCTGGGTCGCCGCCTCCTGCACCCGGCAGGGCGCGGTGGTCGAGCGGCTGCCCCGACGACGGCTGCTGGCCACGCAGTTCGCCGCGGGAGCGGCCAACCACCTGCTGCCCACCGGTCTGGGCGCGAGCGCGGTCAACCTGCGGTTCATGACGGTCTGCGGGCTGCCCCTCGCCCGCTCCTCGGCCGCTCTCGGCCTGTACCTGCTGGCCGAGAGCATCGGCCGGGTGGCGCTGCTGGGTGCCCTGCTCATCGCGTTCCCCGACGCGCTGCGGCTCGGCACACTGGTGCCGGAGACGGCCTTCGGCCCGCTGCTGGCCGGCGTCGCGGTGGTGCTCGTGATCGCCGCGGCCGTGCTCGCCCTCGTCCGAAGGCTGCGCTCGGCCCTGGTGTCCTTCCTGCGGACGGCTCTCGGCGAGGCGCGTTCGGTGCACACCCGCCCGGCCCGGGCCATGGCGCTGTGGGGCGGATCGTTCGCGTTCCCGGCGCTACAGGCGTCCGTGCTGGTGCTGACCGGGCAGGCGCTGGGGCTGGACATCCCGCCCGCGCACATGGCGGTGGCCTACCTGGCGGCGACGGTCGCCGTCGCACTGGTGCCCACGCCGGGCGGGATCGGCTCGGTGGAGGCGGCGCTGGTCGTGGCGCTGGTGGCGGCGGGCGGCCCGGCAGCGGTGGCCACCGCCGTGGTCCTGGCCTTCCGGGTCATCACCGTCTGGCTGCCCCTGGTACCGGGTGCCCTGACACTGGCGGCGCTGGTGCGGCTGAAGGTGATCTGACCGGGGTGGCGCGCCGGCGCGGTCACGCGGCAGGAGCGCGCGTGACAGTGCGTCATGTGCATTAACTCACCCTCCCCCGACCCCCGTCCGCGGTTCGGAAGCCGGTGCGGGATGCGGCAGGATGAACGATCGTGCCGACCGCAGGTCAGGGTGGTCGGACACCTTCGAGCATCCCGGAGAACGAGCAGGTGACAACGTGACGCGACTTCACATCCGGCCGTTGACGACGGCGTCGGCCGTGGTTTCCCGCCCCGGAGGTGACCGGTGAACCGGGACCTCACCGTGGACGATCTGCTGTACGCCGGCATCCCCCTCGCCTCGGGCCTGCTGGCGGCCTTCGCGCTGCGGATCCTGCTGCGCTGGCTGGGCGGGCACGCCGACCGGACCCGCTGGAGCGGGGACGACGTGATCGTGCACGCGCTGCGGGCCGTGGTGCCCTGGGCGGCGGTCGTGGGCGGCGTGGCGGGCGCGGCGGCCGTGCTGCCGCTGACCCGCACCGTGCAGCACACCACCAACCAGGTGCTCACCGTGCTGCTCATCTTCGTGGCCACGGTGTCGGTGGCCCGGGTGGTGACCGGACTGGTGCGCACGGTCACCCAGTCCCGCTCCGGGGTCGCCGGATCGGCCACGATCTTCGTCAACATCACCCGGATCCTGGTCCTGGCGATCGGCTTCCTGGTGGTGCTCCAGACGCTGGGCATCTCCATAGCCCCGCTGCTCACCGCCCTGGGTGTCGGCGGTCTGGCGGTCGCGCTGGCGCTCCAGGACACCCTCGCCAACCTCTTCGCGGGCATCCACATCCTCGCCTCCAAGACCGTCCAGCCCGGTGACTACATCAAGCTCAGCAGCGGCGAGGAAGGCTACGTCGAGGACATCAACTGGCGGCAGACGACGATCCGCAACCTGTCCAACAACCTCATCGTGCTTCCCAACGGTCAGCTCGCGCAGGCGAACATGACCAACTTCATGCGCCCCGAGGAGCAGCTGACCATCCTGGTCCAGGTCGGGGTGGCCTACGACAGCGATCTGGAGCACGTGGAGCGGGTGACCAACGAGGTCATCGCCGAGACGATGAACGAGGTCGAGGGCGCGGTGCCGGACCACGAGCCGATCATCCGTTTCCACACCTTCGGCGACTCCCGGATCGGCTTCACCGTCATCCTGGGCGTCGGCGAGTTCAGCGACCAGTACCGGATCAAGCACGAGTTCATCAAGCGCCTGCACAAGCGCTACCGCGCGGAGGGCATCCGCATCCCCGCCCCGGCCCGGACGGTGGCGTTGCAGCAGGGTTCGGTCGGCATCCCGCAGCAGCGGACCGGCGAGATCGAACCGGGCGGGCTGAGCCCCGCCCGGTTCGACTGAGGCACCCGGTCCCTACAGCGTCGCGGAGTTCTCGTGGTGGCGGCTGTCCCTCCGGTCGCGCGGTGCCGAGAGGGACGCCTTCGCCGGCGTCACGGTCCAGTCCGGGTGGCCCGGCATCCTGGGCGTCTTCGTGCCGTACAGCCAGTCCCGCAGGAAGCCGGTCAGATCCTGCCCCGAGACCTCCGAGGCGACGGCGATGAAGTCCTCCGTGGACGCCGAGGAGTCGCGGTAGCGCTCCAGGAACGTGCGCTCCAGGGCCGTGAAGGCCGCCTCGCCGACCTGCTGGCGCAGCGCGTACAGCACGAGCACGCCGCCCAGGTAGCGCTGACTGTCGAACAGGTTGGCCGCGTTGGGTGCGGCGACCGGCCCGGAGGTCTGGCGCCACTGGTCGCCGAGGGCGTACGTGTCCTTCATCCGGGCTTCCATGGTGGTCATGCCCTTGGAGTCGGGCCAGCCGCGCTCGTAGCGGTACAGCAGGCCGTAGAAGTCGGCGTGGCCCTCGTTCAGCCACAGGTCGGCCCAGGTGGCGGGGCTGACGCTGTTGCCGAAGTAGGAGTGGACCAGCTCGTGCATCATGTGCGAGCCGATCTTGCTCTCCTCCTGGAGGAGGTAGTTCGGCTTGTAGATCGTGAGGGTCTGGGTCTCCAGGCCGGTGAAGTCGAAGGCGTCCGGGGCGTCGTTGTTGCAGGGCAGCAGGCCGTACGTCTCGAAGGGGTACGCGCCGAGCCGCTGCTCGACCCAGGACACCAGCGCCGGGGTGAGCGTCAGGGCGGGCTCCAGTGCGGCGGCCCTGGCGACGGGGACGACGTCCCGCAGCGGCAGGCCGTGCGGGCCCTGCCGGTCCTTGATCACGTAGTCGCCGACGGTGATCTGCACCACCTCGGTGGCGATCGGCGAACGGGAGCGGTACGTGTACGCGGTGCGGTCGCCGGACAGCTGCTCGGTGCGCACCGGCGTGCCGCTCGCGACGCCCCGCAGCCCGGCGGGAACGGTGAGGCGGAAGGTGAAGTCGGCTTTGTCCGAGGGGTGGTCGTTGCAGGGGAAGACGGTGTGCGCCAGGTCCGGCTGGCAGCACACCGCGAATCCGTCCGGGGTGGCCACCCAGCCACCGGCGGGCGGCGGGGTCCGGCGCGGGTCGGCGCCGTAGGCCACGCACACGGTGACCCGGCGCTTCGCCGCGAGCTTGCGTGCAGGGGTGATCCGCAGCTTCTCGGCCACCTGCTCGAAGGCGGCCGTGCGGCCGTCGACCCGGACGGAGCGGATGTCCAGGCCGCGCGCGTCCAGGGAGAAGCGGCTCAGGGCCTGGGTGGTGCGGATGGTCAGGGTCGCGGTGGCCTCGACGAGCCTGGTCGTGGCGTCGTACGCGAAGTCGAGGTGGTACGCCGAGACGCGGTATCCGTCATTGCCGAGGGCGGGGTAGACGGGGTCGCCGAGGGTCTCGGGGCCCGGGGCGGCTTCGGTCCGACCGGCCGCCTGGGCCGGGATCCCCGTGGTCAGTGCCGCCGCCGTGCCGAGAAGGGCAACCGCCGGGGCCGTCACTCTGGTGCGATATCTCATGGTCAGCTTCCGCTCGGACGGCCGGGTGGTCAGATCCGGCCGTGGCTTGGAGTGAGTGATCTCTCTCCCAGACACACGAACGGGGCGATCGGTTGCGCGAAACTGGTCGTGGACCCCTGTCGAGCCGAGGCCGGTCACGAGATATCTTGATGTCGAGCAATGTTGCAGACGTGGAGCGGAGCACCCGGTGACTGACTCGACCATCATCTATACGCACACTGACGAGGCCCCCGCCCTGGCGACGTATTCCTTCCTGCCGGTGGTCCGGGCGTACGCCTCGCAGGCCGGTGTCGCCGTGGAGACCCGCGACATCTCGCTGGCCGGGCGCATCATCGCCGTGTTCCCGGAGTACCTCACCGAGGACCAGCGCATCCCGGACGCCCTCGCGGAGCTCGGCGAGCTGGCCAAGACGCCCGCCGCCAACATCATCAAGCTGCCGAACATCTCGGCGTCCATCCCCCAGCTCAAGGCCGCCGTCGCCGAGCTTCAGGGCCAGGGCTACGCCCTGCCGGACTACCCGGACGACCCGAAGACCGACGAGGAGCGCGAGATCCGCGCCCGCTACGACAAGGTCAAGGGCTCCGCCGTGAACCCTGTCCTGCGTGAGGGCAACTCCGACCGGCGCGCCCCCGCCTCGGTCAAGAACTACGCCAAGTCCCACCCGCACCGCATGGGTGCCTGGACCGCCGAGTCCAAGACCAACGTGGCGACCATGGGGCAGAACGACTTCCGCTCCACCGAGAAGTCGGTCGTGATCGCCGAGGACGGCGCGCTGCGCATCGAGCTCGTCGGCGACGACGGCACCACCACGGTGCTGCGTGAGTCCGTACCCGTGCTCGCCGGTGAGGTCGTCGACGCCTCCGTAATGCGCGTCGCCGCGCTGCGCGAGTTCCTGACCGCGCAGGTCGCCAAGGCCAAGGCCGAGGGCGTGCTGTTCTCGGTGCACCTGAAGGCGACGATGATGAAGGTCTCCGACCCGATCGTCTTCGGCCACGTGGTGCGCGCCTTCTTCCCGAAGACGTTCGCGCAGTACGGCGACAAGCTCGCCGCGGCCGGCCTCACCCCGAACGACGGCCTGGGCGGCATCTGGAAGGGCCTGGACGCCCTGCCGGAAGGCGCCGAGATCAAGGCCTCCTTCGACGCCGAGCTCGCCGAGGGCCCGGAGCTGGCGATGGTCGACTCCGACAAGGGCATCACGAACCTGCACGTCCCCTCGGACGTCATCGTCGACGCCTCCATGCCGGCCATGATCCGCACCTCCGGCCACATGTGGGGCCCCGACGGCCAGGAGCACGACACCCTCGCGGTGCTGCCGGACTCCTCCTACGCGGGCGTCTACCAGGCCGTGATCGACGACTGCCGGGCGAACGGCGCCTACGACCCCTCCACCATGGGCTCGGTGCCGAACGTCGGTCTGATGGCGCAGAAGGCCGAGGAGTACGGCAGCCACGACAAGACCTTCGAGGTCCCCGGCACGGGCACCGTCCGCCTCGTCGACGGCAACGGCACCGCGCTCATCGAGCAGGCCGTCTCGGCCGGTGACATCTTCCGCGCCTGCCAGACCAAGGACGCGCCGATCCGCGACTGGGTGAAGCTGGCCGTCACCCGCGCCCGCGCCACCGGCGACCCGGCCGTCTTCTGGCTGGACGAGACCCGCGCGCACGACGCCAACCTGATCGCGAAGGTCAACACCTACCTCGCCGAGCACGACACCGAGGGCCTGGACATCCGGATCCTCAACCCGGTCGAGGCGACGAAGCTGTCGGTGGAGCGCATCCGCCGCGGCGAGAACACCATCTCGGTCACCGGCAACGTCCTGCGCGACTACCTGACCGACCTGTTCCCGATCCTGGAGCTGGGCACCAGCGCCAAGATGCTGTCGGTCGTCCCGCTGATGGCGGGCGGCGGCCTGTTCGAGACGGGTGCGGGCGGCTCGGCGCCCAAGCACGTGCAGCAGCTGGTCAAGGAGAACTACCTGCGCTGGGACTCCCTGGGTGAGTTCTTCGCCCTGGTGCCGTCCTTCGAGCAGCTCGCGAAGGTGGCGGGCAACGCCCGTGCCCAGGTCCTCGCCGACACGCTCGACCGCGCCACGGCGACCTTCCTCAACGAGGACAAGTCCCCGACCCGTCGCGTCGGCGGCATCGACAACCGCGGCAGCCACTTCTACCTGTCCCTGTACTGGGCGCAGGAGCTGGCCGGGCAGAGCGACGACGCGGACCTGGCGAAGGCCTTCGCCCCGCTCGCCGAGACGCTCGCCGCGAACGAGCAGAAGATCGTCGACGAGCTGATCGGCGCCCAGGGCAAGCCGGTCGACATCGGCGGCTACTACCAGCCCGACCCGGCGAAGGCCGCGGAGGCCATGCGTCCGTCCGCCACGTGGAACGAGGCTCTGGCGTCCCTGAGCTGACGCCCCGGGCCGCATCGGCCCGCTGACTCCGCCCCGGCCGGCACAGCGCCCGGCCGGGGCGGAGCCGTGTACGCCCTGCGCCCCTCCCCCCGGCCCTCACCGCTCCCGCGTGGCGACCAGGTGACCGATGACTGAGCGGTTCCCCTGGCCGACGGCGGGGTGTCGTCCTCCCCGTGCCCGGCGATCCGACGGTCCTCGGCCTTCAGGGTGTCCTGCTCGGGATCACGCAGTTCTTCGGCTGTTCCCGGCCGGTGGGCCAGCCGATGCCGACGAACTTCAGCGCGCCGCGGCCCTTGTGCCCTGGGTCCAGTTCGACCACGGCGACCGGCTTGTCGTACGGGTTTCCGCCGCTGGTGAGGCAGATCAGACCGCTCGTTCCCTTGACCCGGTGCCGGGACTGGAGTTTGGACCACTCCGTGCCGACGTCCCTCAGGCCGGGTACCCGCTCGGCGTCGTCGCCCTGTACCTCGTGCAGGGCGGTGCCGATGGTGAGCAGACCGTCATAGACGAGCATCGTCCGGGAGTCCTCGAGGTTCGGGACGGAGCCGAGACCCGTGCCCTCCTGGAGGGTGTCCTCGATCAGCTCGTTCAGGTCGTCCAGGGCCGCCTTGGGTTCGGTGAGGTACTGAGGGAGCTCGGCGGCGGTGGGCTCGCGGTCGTGGCTCGCGTCCCACCTCTTCCTCCACGCCTTCAACTCGGTGCTCCAGGCGGCCGGGTGCGCGGGGGCGGCGTACTGCACCGTCACCTTCGCTTCGCCGCCCGTGCCGCGCAGCTGCGCCCAGTCCTTCTCCGACATGCCCTGCCGCAGCGAGGCGGCGTCGGATCCGCTGATGATCGTGTAATGCCGGTCCCCGCACGGCTGTTGGGCGAGTTTGAGCGCGAATATCCGCAAGTGCAGTGTGCGGCCCGCGAAGTAGACGGTGTCGGCCGGCGAGTCACAGATGTTGTTGGCGATCTGGGTGAACTGGTTGCCGGTCGACCCCGCCTCGTAGATCCCCGGAGACTCGAAGGGCATCGCGGCGGGCCCGGCCGGGCCGGCCTCCTTGATGCCCCGGAACGCGTCCGCCAGCGACTCGTCGTAGGCGTCCTGGCGGGTGTCGAAGACCAGAACCGTTCGGGCGTCCTGCCGCCCGCGTTCACCGTTGAAGTCGGCCAGGGCCTTGGCCGCGCCGTTGTTGGTGGGGATGATCCGGGCCAGACCGGGGAACCGCTGCTCCGCCGCGCCGTCCGTGTCGTCCTCGTTCGCGATCCGGTCGCCGCTGATCCGGGAGGCGAGCACCGGGATCCCGTGCTTCGTCAGGCGTTCGACGGCCTTCTCCGTGGCGTCGAGGCTGAGGTTGAAGCCCGTGACGGCGCGCAGCCGGTCCTTCGACGAGCCGGCCATGCCGATCAGGGTGTCCACGACCTCGTCCTGCTGCCCGTAGTTCCGTCCGGGATTGGCCAGGACCAGCCGGATCCTGGGCAGTTCGCCCTCACCCGCATTGGCCTGTCGCTGCCCCAGGTACGCGCCCTGGAGGTCGCTGCGCATCTGCCGGCGCAGTGTCGGCTGGTCCGACTGGAGCGGCAGCATCATCGCCACGGTGACATGGGGCTGCTGGGCGATCCGGTCGTTCTCCTTCTTGATGGCCTGGGCCACGGCCCGGATCTCGCGTGTGCCGAAGTCGTACCCCTCGCCGTTGACACCGATGCACTCGTCGTCGATCCGCTCGACGCCGCCGGCGCAGGTGTCGGGCTTCTGGGCGGCGGATCTGCCGTACACGACGGCCGCCACGAGCACCGTCAGGCCGAGCAGCACGTAGAGGATCTGCCGCCACCTGGGCAGCCCCGTCCATCTGGTCCTCGACAGCCAACTGGGCATCCCCGTTACCTCCGTCGCCCGAGCTGATCGGTGCAGGAACAGCGAAGCAGCGGCCGCTGGTTCGCCGCCAGGCCGCTCCACTCGGTGGCCGTAGGGCCGAGATCTCCGGCGCCGTCGAACTCCATGATCGACAGACGCTCCAGCAGGCCTGCCAGCGTGCGGGCCATCTCGCTCCCGGTCGGTCTGGTCCGCTCCTCGCACAGCCACACCGCGTGCAGCAGCTGGTCGACGGTGCGGCGCAGCGCGGGTCCCTCCAATGACACCAGACCCTGGGCGCGCACCCGGCGGGCGTCCGCGCCGCCCGGACAAGGAGCCTGCGCGATCTCCAGCAGCTCCGCGCACCACTCCCGGGGGCGGCCGGGCAGCGTCGCGGCGAGGTGGCGGACCACGTCGTCCGCGCCGCCCGAGACCAAGTGGTGGTTCATGCGGTGCGCTGTGAGGGAACGGAACGCCTCGCCGCTCGCCGCCCCGTCGTCCGCCGCGCGCAGGGCGTAGTGGTCGCGCAGCAGATGGTGGTCGGCGTGCCAGGCGGCGCCGTCGGGGCGCAGCCCGTAGAGCCGGTGCACGAGCAGCTGACGCAGCCCGAAGTCCCCGATGAAGTGCCGTTCACAGCCGGGCCACCCGGTTTCGGTGAGCAGCTTGGCGACCTGATGTCCTGTCAGGACGGAGACACGGTGGGCCTGATGGTGAAGCAGCAGGACGTCTGCGCATTCCATGTCGTGGGCCACCGACAGATGGGTGATCAGGTCGAGCCACTGGTCACGGTGCTCCTCCGGCAGCCCTACCGGCAGTTGGTCCAGGATCAGCTCCTGGAGCAGTACGTCGGTCACCGGCCGTTCGGCGGCGCCGTCCGGGTGGCGCAGCGGGGCGTCGAGGAGGTCCCGGTCGTTGGCGTCCGCCGGCATCCGGAAGGTGGCGGCTGCTGCGGCCAGCCGGATCACCGTGTGCGGACGTCCGCCGCTCAGCCGGGCCACGGCGGCGACGACACGGCGGCGGTTCGCGCCGCTCTCCGGCTCCGTGCGCCGCTGTCTTCGCAGGGTCTCGTCACGGAGCTGGTCACCGGTGAGAAAGGGCATCCGCAGCAGGAGCACCCCGTCGGCCAAAGGCGCCTGGTCCGGTTGCGGACCCGTGGTGCGGGACCATGTGGCCGGTATTCCGTCGGCGGGCCGGTACTCCGCCGGGTACCCCGCGTCCTCGGGCGACAGCCCTCCGTACAGGAAGGCGCCACCGTCCTCCCGGCGTGCCGTGCCCACGATCACCACGCGGTCCCGCTGTCCGTCGCGCCGGTCGGTGAGCACGGCCCGCAGCAATCGCTCTCCCAGCGGCGAATCGGCGTGGTCCAGGAGCAGTGCCGGGCGGCCGACGCGGCTCAGCCAGCCGACCGGGCCCTCGTAGGCCGCCTCGATGTCCTCGCGCAGCGCCCGGAAGAGGAAGCGCTCCGCCACCTCCCGAGCCTCGCCGCCGGCTTTGAAGTCCGTGGCGAGATCGAGCAGCCCGTGCTCCGGCTGGCGGCCCGCGGTGGGATAGGCGCCGTAGATCCGCGCCAGTTCTCCCCTGCCCTTGGGCGCCGCGTTCGCGAAGAGCGCCTCCAGCAGGGCGCCGGCCACCGAGGCGCCGGTCGTGCCGAGCAACTGTCCGGCGAGGGTGTTCAGCAGATTGCGGATGACTCCGATGAGCACGTTCCGCCAGAACCCACCGGTTCCCAGTCCGCGCAGGCCCTGCTGCTGGGGCAGGTTCTCGTAGCGCTCGACTTCCGTCCTGACCGCTTGGGGGCTGCGATCCGCTGCGCCGGTCGCGATCATCGTGAGGCCCGCGAAGAACCGCGGAAAGACGAAGGGGCCGCCCGTTCCCTGCCACGCGCGCAGCCGCCCGGCGACATCGACCAGGGCCTCGGTGAGGTCCGAGCGGGCGCCCGGTTCCGGCCCCGCGTCGTCCTCGTACGCCTGTGACGCGCAGTCCAGGTAGATCACGGGCACTTTGGCGGCGAAACGGTCGCGCACCAGGCGCAGCAGCCGCCCCTTGCCCATCCCCGGGCCGCCGGTGAGCAGCACGACGGGAAGGTCGGGGCCGTACAACAGCTTGCTGCCACCGCCCGAAGGCGACCGCCCGAGCAGGCGCGCGAAGAAACCTTCCTCTTCGAGCAGTCTCTCGAACCCCAGATCCTCACCCACGGATCCCCCATGGAGACTTTCCCGCCCGGGAGCGGATGATCGACGTTACGGAGGGAGATCAGTGGAACACGAAACGCTCGCTGGGACAACGTCCTTGCTGTCAATGGACGTTGGCGATGAAGCGCGCCCAGGCGCAAGGACGGCCCGACGTGGTGGTTCCGGCACCGGTGCAGGCACGGGGCACAGCTCGGCAGCTCCGACACCGGCGATGCATCCGATCTTCGTCATGACATAGTTGCGGCAGACCACGGCCCGGAGGTTACGAAACGCGGGCCACGGACACCGCTGATCTGCGCTGGCGAGCACCTTCAACGCTTCAAGGGCCCTCAAGACCCCGCACGTCCTCCACCGACCGACAACGCCCCCGGAGCCCTCCGTGCCCGACGTCCCGCCCTCCTTCGAGCTGCTGCCCGGCGACCGGCAGTCGCCGGTGATCCTCCATGTGCCGCACTCCGCGCGGGAGATACCGGCCGCCGTGCGGGCGGGCATCGCCCTGGACGACGAGGAGCTGGCACGGGAGCTGGACCACATCACCGACGCGCACACGGCGGACATCGCCGAGGCGGCGGCCGGGCAGGCCGGCGTCACACCGTGGCGGTTCGTCAATCGGCTGTCGCGGCTGGTCGTGGATCCGGAGCGGTTTCCGGACGAGCGGGAGGAGATGCTCGCGGTCGGGATGGGAGCGGTCTACACGCGGACCACGCACGGCCGGGTGCTGCGGCCCGACGACGTCGACGCCGCACCCCTCGTCGAGCGGTATTTCGAGCCGTACGCGCGGGCGATGACGCGGGCGGTGGCGGACCGGCTGGCGGCCGCCGGGCGGGCCGTGATCATCGACGTGCACTCCTACCCGAGCCGGAGGCTCCCCTACGAACTGCACGGGGAGGGGCCGCGCCCGCCGGTCTGCCTCGGCACCGACTCCTTCCACACGCCTCCCGCGCTGCTCGACGCGGCCCGGGAGGCGTTCGGGGAGACGGAACTCGACACGCCGTTCGGCGGGACCTACGTCCCCTTGGAGTTCTACGGGAAGCGGCCCGCGGTGAGCGCGCTCATGGTGGAGATCCGCCGGGACACCTACATGACCGAGCCGGGCGGTCGCCCCGGACCCGGTGTGCGGCGACTCGCCGCCGCGCTGGCCGGTCTCGTCGACGCCGCGTCCGGCTGAACGGGTCGGGAGCGGATACCCCCCCCGGTCGCCCCTACGCTCGCAGCCACTCCGTCACCACCACGTCCCCGCCGGTGCGCAACCGCAGGGCGAACGGACCGGACGGCGGTACGTCGCCCGTGAAGCGGCCCAGGTCGTCGGTGGTGAGCGGGGAGCCGGGCCGCGGTCCGCCGAGGATCTCGATGCGGGCCGGCTGCGGCGGCAGCACCTGGCCCATCAACCCCTGCGCGGTGACCTCGACGTCGACGGTCACCTCCCCCGCCCGGAAGGTCAGCATCCGGGGCGTGTCGGTGACGCCCCGGACCGGCAGGGCGTCGACCAGCGAGTCGAAGGTCAGCTCGGCCACGCGCGCGTCGAGGTCGTGCAGCGCATAGGCGTCGACCGCGATCTGCTGGAGCTCCGCCGGCACCGGGTCGAGGACGGCGGCGGCCTGCCGCAGTTCCTCCTCCAGCATCCCGGCGTCGAACTCCTCCTCCCCGCGGTCCTGTTCAGCGGACAGGTCGTCGTCGGACAGGTCGTCGTCGTACAGGTCGTGATCGTACAAACCGTCGTCGTACCGGCCGTCGTCGTACCGGGCGCCCTCGTACCGGTCGCCGTTCATGTCGCTCATATCGCCCCCCGTGCCTCCAGCCGGGCCCGCAGACGCCGCAGACAGCGCTGGCGCAGCGGCCCGATGCTGCCCACCGCGATCCCGAGTGCGGCGGACACGTCCTGGTAGCGGGGCGGCGGCGTGGCCATCAGCACGCGCAGCAACTGCCTGCACCGCTCGCCCAGCTTGTCGAACTCCTGCCACAGCCGCCGGACGCGTTCGCTCTGTGCCGCGGCCTCCTCCGAGTCGAGCAACGACTGTTCCGGCGTGCCGTCCTCGCTGACCCGGTCCAGCAGCCGCGGATCGTCCGTCAGGGTCAGCCGCTGGGAGTTCTTGATGACCTTGAGACACTCGTGGCGGGCGGTGCTGGCCAGCCACGCGCCGGCCTTGGCGGGCTCGCGGATCCGCCCGAGGTGCTGGGCGAAGCGGAACCAGGCTGTCTGGTAGACCTCGTGAGCGTCGGCGTCGGAGAGCCGGTGGGCCCGGACGACGGACCAGACCAGCGGGCTCAGCCCTTCCACGAGCGCCTTCCAGGCCGCCGCGTCACCGTCGGCGGCTGCCCGGACGAGCGCGCCGGTATCAGTACGGTCCACGGCAGCCCCACCCCTCGCATACGGCACGTCATCGTACGCCGTGGAGGGGGCGGTCCCGGCCCTCACAGGCCGGGACCGAGGCGCACGACCGGGACCGGGCGCCAGGTGGGCGGACGCAGGGCGGGTACCTGCGCGCCGCGGACCTCCGCGAACTCCCCTTCGGCAGCCAGCAGTTGTCGCCGGGCCGCGCGCGGGTCGGTCTCCTTGTGCGCCGTCATGTGCGCGGCCACCAGGCCGGCGGTCACGGGGGTGGCGAAGGAGGTGCCGCTCCACTGCGCGTACCCCTCGAACATCACCTGGTCCGGCTTGGCTGCGTCACCCTCGTCGCTCAGCACGCCGCTGTGCCGGGGGTGCTGGCAGGTGCAGCCGTAGGAGAAGCCGTAGCGGCAGGCGTCGTACGTGGAGTGCTGGTACACGTACGGGACGGGTGCCTCGAAGCCGGTGAGGGCGCTGGTGAGGCGCTCTCCCGGGGCGTAGACCTTCACCCAGGGGCCGTGGTTGGTGAAGCAGGCGCCGGACTCGCCGTCGCTGCGCAGGGCGCCGACCGACAGCACGGAGTCCTCCCAGCCGGGCAGATCCGCGTAGGCGGCGGGCCAGAAGGGCGCGGCACTGGCGTTGTTGCCGGCGGCGGCGACCAGCAGGGTGCGCTGCTCGCGCAGTTCCCGCATGAAGTTCTCGACGCCGAGCAGGCCGTCGGTGCGGCCGTTGGAGGTGCCGGCGGAGAGGCTGAGCACGTCGGGCCAGCCGCCCGCGTCGACGGCTTCGAAGAGCTTCTCGCCGAACTCGGACTCCAGGACGGCGCCCGCGTCGTTGAGGCTGCCGCGCACAGTGATGTCGGTGTTGGGCGCGACGGCGGCGACGAGGCCCGCGATGAACGTGCCGTGGCCGACGTACTGCTGGAGGACGCCCCGGTCGTCGCACTCCTGGACCTGGGTGTCACCGCCGGTGTGGGCGAGCAGGCCGCAGGAGCGGTAGTCGTGCATGAGGCCGGTGTCGACGACGAGGACACCGACGGCGGTGTCCGGGTCGTGGGGCGCGCCGGCGGCGGCCGGGTTGGGCGGCTCGCTGAGCGGGGCCGGGACGGGTTCGTCGCCCGGGCAGGCGTTGACCGCGATGTGCACGACGTGGTTGCGGGCGACCATCCGGTGCCCGGCGCGGGACTCGTGCTCCCGGACGGAGCGCAGGGCGTGGGCGACGGCGCGGTCGGTGTCCCGGCCGCCCTCGCCGGGGTCGCCGACGCGGATGCGGGTGATGCCGCTGCGGTTGGTCTGCGGGCCGGCGCGGCGGATCTGCTCCTGGTCGAGGTCGGGTGCGGCCGTGAAGTGGGCCCGTACCGTGTCCTCGACGATGCGGGCCTCCTCGCCGTCGCGGACGAGGACCACACCCTTCTCGTACATGAACTCCGCCGAATCGTCCGGGCCCATCGCCAGCGGGACGTCCGGCATCGAGCGCTGGATCTGGTCGAACTGCTCGTGGAATCGCTGAGGTGCCATGGCGGGTCCTCCCGTTGGTGCGACGGCGACGGCCGGTGCCGCTGAGCGGTCGTCAGCATGAGCCGCCTCGCCCTCTGTTGATACAGCTCGACACCTGTGTGGTGCGCTCCGGGACCACTACCATCCGAGGAGTGACAGCGGGAAGCGACTCGGTTACGGAACTGCTGCCGATGGTGTTCGCCGACCCGGGCGAGGCTCTCGCGAGGGCCCGGGCGCTGCTCGACGCCGACCCCGCCCCGCTGGACGCCTCGGTGGCTCACCAGGTGATCGGCATCTGGCAGCGTGACTTCGGCGATCTGCGGCTCGCGCTGCACCACCTGCGGCGGGCCCGGGAGTGCGCGGCGCGCGCCGATTCGGCCGACCGGGAGGCGGACGTGCTGGCCACGCTGGGCGTGGCGCTGGTGCACGCGGGCCGCACCCGGGAGGGCCTGGCGGCCTTCGAGCGGGGTGTGGCGCGCGGCGGCGGGCACACCAGGGCACGGGTGCTGTACCGGCGGGCGTACGTGTGGTGGGTGCTCGGCCACCATCGTGAGGCGCTGGAGGACGTGCGCCGGGCGGTGCCGGTGCTGCGGCAGGCGCAGGACGTTATCTGGACTGCGCGGGCGCTGACCCTGCGGGCCACCGTGCATCTGGCGCTGGGGTCGGTGGAGCGGGCGGAGGCGGACTTCACCGCGGCGGAGGCGCTGTGGGACACCACCGGCCAGGAACACGACAAGGCCGACGCGGTGGAGAGCCGGGGCCTGGCCGCGTTCCGGTCGGGGGACGTGCCGGCGGCGCTGCGGCTGCTGGACGAGGCGGAGGAGCGGTACGCCCGGCTCGGCACGCCGACGTTCATGCTGAACATCCGGCGCTGCGAGGTGCTGATGGCGGCCGGTCTCGCGCCGGAGGCGCTGGCCGAGGCGGACGCGGCGATCGGGAGGCTGGACGGGATCGGCGGGCAGTCCACCCGCAAGGCGGAGTTGCTGCTGGCCGCCGCACGGGCCGCGAGGCTGGCCGGCGACGCGCCTACGGCGGTCGCCCGCGCGGCCCTCGCGGTACGGCTGTTCGCCGGGCAGCGGCGCACCTGGTGGGAGACGCACGCCCGGCTGGTGCTGATCGAGGCGCGGCACGCGGCCGGACGCTGCTCGGGGCGGCTGGTCGCCGACGCCGCCGCGGTGGCCGGGAAGCTGGCCTCCTTCGGCGCTCCGGCCGCGCCGGAGGCGTCGCTGCTCGCGGGCCGGATCGCGCTGGCCCTGGGCCGGACGGCTGACGCGGAGCGGCACTTGG
>NZ_WWIC01000132.1:0-26318 GCF_009872555.1 Streptomyces sp. SID5643 | reverse complement strand
ATCGGCCGGCACGAGGTGCTGCGCACCGTGTTCCCGGTGGCCGACGGCGCCCCCTACCAGCACATCCTCGACCCCGACGAGCTGGACTGGGAGTTGACCGTGGCCGCCGTGGCCCCGGGCGAGCTGGCGGCCGCGATTGCCGAGGCCGAGGCGTACACCTTCGACCTGGCCTCCGAAATCCCCATCCGCGCCTGGCTGTTCGAGACCGGTCCTGCTGAGCATGTGCTCGTGGTCGTGGTCCACCACATCGCCACCGACGGCTGGTCGTGGGCCCCGCTGGCCCGCGACGTCTCCACGGCCTATGCGGCCCGGCGAGAGGGAGGTGTTCCGGAGTGGGCGCCGCTGCCGGTCCAGTACGCGGACTACGCGCTGTGGCAGCGCGAGGTGCTGGGTGACAGTGAGGACCCGGACAGCCTGCTCGCCGCCCAGGTCGCCTACTGGCGCGAGACGCTGGCCGGCGTCCCGGAGGAACTGGAGCTGCCCTTCGACCGGATACGCCCGGAAGTGGCGAGCCACCGGGGGCACCGGGTGCCGTTGGAGATCCCGGCGGACGTGCACGCACGGCTCCGGGAGGTGGCGCGGGCCGAGGGCGTCACGATGTTCATGGTGCTGCACGGTGCCTTGGGTGTGCTGCTGTCCCGGCTCGGTGCGGGCACCGACATCCCGATCGGCTCGGCGATCGCCGGGCGCACCGACGAGGCACTCGACGACCTCGTGGGCTACTTCGTCAACACCTTCGCGCTGCGCACCGACCTGTCGGGCGATCCGACGTTCCGTGAGGTGCTGGCGCGGGTGCGCGAGGCCGGTCTGGGGGCGTTCGCCCACCCGGATGTGCCGTTCGAGCGTCTCGTCGAGGAGCTGTCCCCGAGCCGGTCGATGGCCCGCCATCCGCTGTTCCAGGTGATGCTGCTGCTGCAGAACACGGCGGGTGCGGTGCTCGACCTGCCCGGCCTCGGGGCCCGTCGCGGAACTCTTCCCGCTGGCACCGAAGTCCCCGCAGGCGCTGAAGCTCCGGCACGTGCCGGAGACGGCGCCGAGAGCCCGCGCACCACGTCGGTCGTCAAGTTCGACCTGGACGTCAGCATGACCGAGGTGTTCGACGTCGAGGGCGCACCGGCCGGGATGCGCGGCGCCATGGTCGCGGCGGCGGACCTGTTCGACCCCGAGTCGGTTGCGCGGATCGCCGAGCGCCTCGTGCGCGTCCTGGCGACCCTGGCCGACGACCCCGGCGTACGTCTGAGCGCCGTCGACGTACTCGACGGGACCGAGCGGCAGCGCATGCTCGCCGAGTGGAACGACACCGACGCCGACGTACCGCACGAGACGGTTGTCGGACTGTTCGAGGCGCAGGTCGCCCGTACCCCCGACGAGACCGCCCTGACCTCCGGGGACGTGGAGCTGACCTACGCGGAACTCGACGCCCGGGCCAACCGCCTCGCGCGGTACCTCACCGGCGGGGGCGTGGGACCGGAGTCGATCGTCGCGGTCGTCTTCGAGCGCACGGTCGACCTGGTGGTGGGGCTCCTCGGCGTGATCAAAACGGGAGCCGCCTACCTGCCGATCGACCCCAACTACCCGGCCGCCCGTATCGCGTACGTGATCGAGGACTCGGGCGCGGTGTGCGTGCTGACCGGCGAGAGCATGCGGACGCGGCTGCATGAGTTCGAGATCGGGAGCGAGGGCCGCAACGCCGTGCCCGTGGTGCTCCTCGACGACCCCGCCGTCGTCGACGAGTTGGCGGGCTTCGCCGGTGGCACGTTGGCCGACGACGAGCGCACGGCCGCCCTGCTGCCCGAGCACCCCATGTGGGTGATCTACACCTCCGGGTCCACGGGACGCCCCAAGGGTGTGCTCGTCGAGCACCGGGCGATCGTGAACTTCCTGGCGTCCATGCAGGACATGTTCACGCTGAGCGCCGAGGACCGGCTCCTCGCGGTCAGCACGCACGGCTGCGACATGGCGGGCTTCGAGTTCTATCTGCCGCTCTTGAACGGCGCCCGGCTGGTGCTCGCCGCGCAGGAGCAGGTGCTCGACCCGTGGGCGCTGCGGGCACTGATCCGTTCCACCGGTACGACGATGGTGCACGCCACACCGAGCCTGTGGCGCGGCCTGGTGGCCGACGCCGATGATCCCGTGGACTGGACGGGGGTGCGCGCGATGATCGGCGCGGAGGCACTGCCGAGCGACCTGGCGCGCACGCTGCTGTCCAGGACGCCGTCCTTGACCAACCTGTACGGTCCGACCGAAACCACGGTCTGGTCGACCGCCGCGGAGCTCCGGGGTGACGCGGCCGACGTGTCGTCGATCGGCGTCCCGATCGGCAACACCCAGGTGTACGTACTCGACGACGTACTCGCCCCGGTGCCCCCGGGTGTGGCGGGCGAGCTGTACATCGCCGGCCAGGGTATGGCGCGCGGCTATCTGGGCCGGCCGGGGCTGACGGCGGGACGCTTCGTGGCGTGCCCGTTCGGTGGCGGCGGTGAGCGGATGTACCGTACGGGCGACGTGGTGCGGTGGACCGTCGATGGTCAGTTGCAGTACGTCGGCCGCTCCGACGATCAGGTGAAGATCCGCGGCTTCCGGGTCGAACTGGGGGAGATCGAGGCGCTCTTGGCGTCGCACTCCTCGGTGGCGCAGGCGGTGGCGCTGATCCGTGAGGACGCTCCCGGCGACCAGCGGCTCGTGGCGTACGTCGTGCCCACCAGGGACGCCGCGGCCGAGGGGACCGACGGTCTGGCCCACGCCGTACGGGCCCTGGCTCAGGACCGGCTGCCGGGGTACATGGTGCCGTCGGCGGTCGTGGTGATCGAGAAGCTGCCGCTGATGCCGAACAGCAAGCTGGACCGCAAGGCCCTGCCGGTCCCCGACAGCGCGACGGGGGAGGAGGCCACCCGCTGGGAGGTCACGGCGGTGGAGGCGAGCATGTGTGCGGCGTTCGCCGAGGTCCTCGGGGTGGAGTCGGTCGGGGTGGACGACGACTTCTTCGCCCTTGGCGGGCACTCCCTGCTCGCGGTCCGGCTGGTGGAGCGGCTGCGGGAGCGGGGTGTGTCGATCGCGGTCCGTGACCTGTTCGCGGCCCCGACGACCGCCGAACTCATGAAGAGGATGTCGTTGTCGTCCGTACGGGACGCGCTCGACGTGCTGCTTCCCATCCGGGCCGAGGGCAGCGAGC
Organism: Streptomyces sp. SID5643; assembly: GCF_009872555.1. Classification (NCBI taxonomy): domain Bacteria; kingdom Bacillati; phylum Actinomycetota; class Actinomycetes; order Kitasatosporales; family Streptomycetaceae; genus Streptomyces; species Streptomyces sp. SID5643. The sequence continues at coordinate 23,146 of NZ_WWIC01000132.1, read as the reverse complement.
CGCCCTTCTTCTGCGTGCACCCCGCGGGCGGTCTGAGCTGGTGCTACATGCCCCTGGCGCGGTACGTCGCCCCCGGCATCCCGCTGTACGGCCTGCAGGCCCGGGGCCTGGACGGGACGACGGAACTCGCGCGCTCCATCGAGGAGATGGCGGCGGACTACATCGAGCAGATCCGCTCGGTGCAGCCGAGCGGTCCCTACCATCTGCTGGGCTGGTCCTACGGCGGTCCGATCGCGCACGAGATGGCGATCCAGTTGCGGACCGCCGGGGAAGAGGTCGGCGCCCTGGTGATCATGGACATGTACCCGTGGTCCCAGCGGCCGGACCAGCCGGACCAGGAGCCCGCCGGCCCGGACGCCGAGCCGGAGAAGGATCTGGAGGCCAAGGTCGAGAACCTGATCGAGGTGGTTCGCCAAGAGGCCGGCACTGCCATCGGGGCCGTGACTGAGGAGGAGTACCGGACCCTGGCCCGCGTGCTCCAGAACCACCGGTCACTGCGGCCCGGGCACACGTTCGGACGGTTCGACGGCGATGCCCTGCTGATCGTCGCGGAGGGGAGCACACCGGAGGGCGGGCGTACCGTCGAGCTCTGGGAGCCCCATGTGACCGGTGAGATCGCGGAAGCCCGTATCCCGTGCACCCACTACGAGTTGGGTGACCCCGCGAATCTGGGCGAGGTGTGGGCCGCCGTCTCGTCGTGGCTGGGACGAAAGGACTGACGACGCCGCATGGGTCAGGGCCTGATCCACCGGTACAGGCCCTGGCACTGCGGTGGAAGTGACGAGGGCTCTCACCGCGGTCGAGGCCACACGGAAGCGGCCCGCTCCTGACTGTCAGGTCGCGGGCCGCTTACGGTTTGTCCTTCGTTCCCCTACGAAACGCGGCGGCTCTCGTCCGCACGGCCGGTCAGCAGCGAGGCGACCAGACCCGGTTCGACGTTTCCTCCGCTGAGCAGGACCCCGACATCTCTGCCGAAGCCGGCGGCGTGGCTCAGGGCCGCGGCGAGCGCGGTCGCCGCCGCGGGCTCGATGACGAGCCGGGCGTCGAGGAACGCGGCGCACACCGCCTCGGCGATGGCCGCTTCCTTCACGGTGACGACCTCGGCGACGCTTCGCTGCGCAAGTCCGAAGGGGAGGACTCCGATCCGCTCGGGGCGAAGGCCGTCGGCGACGGTGTGCCCCGCGACCACGGTCACCGGCTGCCGCTCGCGCAGCGCGGCGGTGAACGCGGGCACGGTCTCGGGCTCGGCCCCGACCACCGCCACCTCGTGCCCCCGGGCGGCCAGGCAGGCGCCGGCGATCGCGCTGCCTCCGCCGATCGGCACGACCACGGCGTCCAGCGGGACGCCCCTCGCCGCCGTCTCACGGAGCAGTTCGGCGGTCGCGGTTCCCTGCCCGGCGACCACGTGCGGATTCTCGTACGGGTCCACCACGTCGTATCCGTGCACGCCCCGCAATTTTTCCACCACGGCCACCCGGTCGGCGAGCACGGTGCCGGCGAGAACCACTTCGGCGCCGGTTTCCCGAATTCTCATGATCTTGACCGGCGCCGCATCGGAAGGCAGCACCAAAATGGCGGGCAACCGATACTCGCGGGCAGCCAGGGAAACCGCGATCGCATGGTTTCCCGTGCTTTGCGCGATGACGCCACGGCTGCCGGCGGCAGCCAACTGCTCGACGGCCAGCAACGCCCCCCTGACCTTGAACGATCCACCGCGCTGCAAATTCTCGGCCTTGAGCCAGAGTCGCGCGCCGGCGAGTGCGTCCAAGTGCTCCGAGCGGACGACCGGAGTTCGCCATATCCGACCGGTCAGTCGCCGCTCAGCGCGGTCGATATCGCCGCGGTCGAGTCTCATACCATATTTTTCCGTTGCGGAGAAGGCAGTTGCCTCCTGCGCCCATGCTTTCCCCATGGGGGCTCCTTCGGCTACGGGCGAGCGCCCCAGACGCTATGCGCTCGCGGTGCTCACAGGCGACCGGGCGCACGGCGGGCAGGGCCCGAGGACGGCCAGGAGGAAGTCGTGAGGACAGGCCCGAAGGCAGGTCTCAAGGCGTTCCCGAAAGGTGCGCCGGGTGGCACTGTTCAACTGCTGCATCGCGGCGGTTGAACTCCGAGTATTGATCGACCGAGCGGCCGGGGTCATTCTGCTGCGAGAGCGCATCCTGTGCAGCACGGTGGGTGCGTTCCCGTCGGCGCCCTGAATTTCAGGATTTCGCTGTCCCTGCGTGGCTGTCGTCTCAATTTGTTGGTTTTCCTGAAAGGAACAGCACAGGTGGCTGATGAGCAGTTGTTTCTGCGGTCGAAGGTCATAGTCGAGCCTCTGGTGGACAGGTTCGTCGCCCAGCCGCACACGATTGCACCGGTGCAGGCGTCGATGAATCTTGCGTTTCTGCACGTGCCCCTGCTCGAGTCTTATCTGCAATCCCCGCAGGTCCACGTTGCGGCCAGCAACAACCCGGAGCTGCGCGGCGGCTACTTCATCAATATTCCGGAGGAGCGCGCCGACGAGGTGCGTGACCTGCTCGCTGCGATCAAGCGCGACCGGGCGGACATGCTGAAGTTTGCCGAGGCGATCGCCGCCGGCCAGGAGATCCTGCGGGCGAACGCGACCGGATTCGACCTCACCCCGCTCTACCCGAAGCTGCCGCCGGAGCTGGGCGGCCTCGTCGAGCTGGCCTACGACACCGACAACCAGGCCCAGCTGCGCTTCATGGAGCCGGTGATCTACCAGAGCCCCGTCTACACGGACGCACGCCAGTCGGTCCAGCTGTCCTTCGAGACCGGTATCGAGCGCCCGTTCATTCTGAGCACGCCGCGACTGACCTCGCCCGATGTGCTGGAGCTCGGTATCCCGTTCCGCCACGAAGGGCTCGCGGAACTGTTCAAGACCCGCGTACGCCCCACCACGCTGCGTCACCTGCGCGAGTCGCTGGAGCTCAACGACGCCCAGGCGGCGCAGCTGTCCGGCATGCTCAGCCCGCGGCCGAGCCTGGCCGAGGACCGGCACATCGAGAGCGGCGGCCGGATCCGCTACTTCGGCCACGCCTGCCTGGTCCTGCAGACGCCCGAGGCCGCAATCGTCACCGACCCGTTCATCAGCGCGGACAGCACCGCCGGTGACCGGTACACGCTCGACGACCTGCCGGACTTCATCGACCTCGTACTGATCACCCACGGCCACCAGGACCACATCGTCCTGGAGACACTGCTCCAGCTGCGCGGCCGGGTCGGTGCGATCGTCGTACCGCGCTACTCCAAGGGCAACCTGGCCGACCCGTCGATCAAGCTCATGCTGCAGAACCAGGGCTTCCCCGTCATCGAGGTCGACGACTTCGACGAGGTCGAGTTTCCCGGCGGCAAGATCACCGCGACGCCGTTCCTCGGCGAGCACTGCGACCTGGACATCCGGGCGAAGTCGACCTTCTGGGCCGAGCTCGCCGGGAAGAAGATCTTCATCGGCGCGGACTCCTCCGGCATCGAGCCCTCGCTGTACCGCTACATCAAGAACCACCTGGGCACGGCCGACTACGCCTTCCTCGGCATGGAATGCGACGGTGCCCCGCTGACCTGGCTCTACCAGGCGCTCCTGACCATCCCGGTCACCAAGAAGATGAGCAACTCGCGCAAGCTCTCCGGCTCCAACGCCGAGCAGGCCGCCGCGATCATGACCGAACTGGGGGCCAAGGAGGCGTACGTCTACGCCATGGGCGAGGAGGACTGGCTCGGCCACGTCATGGCCACCACCTACACCGAGGACACCTACCAGATCAAGCAGATCGAAGAGTTCCTCACCTGGTGCAAGGACCGCGACATCACGGCCGGACACCTCTTCAAGCAGCAGGAGTGGCGCTGGTAGCGAGGCCGTCCTGGTCCAGGGCCTGCCCCGGAGAGCAGGCCCTGGACCGACCAGCTGCGAACCGCACAGACCCACTTCTGGCGACCAGCTCTCTGCAGGAGGTATTTCCATGGCAGTGCACGACATCGCGTACGCGGAGCTCTACACCAGAGACAAGGTGTCCGCAGTCGACTACTTCGTCTCGGCGATGGGCTTCACGCGGGTCGCCGACTGCGTGGAGGTGGACAGGAGTTCGGTGCTGCTGCGGCAGGGCGAGGTCCAACTGGTCATCACCTCGGGCCGGGGCGTGTGGAAGTTCCTGGACGACCACGGGGACGGCATCGCCGACCTCGCGTTCACCTGTGACGATGTGAAGGCCACCAGCGAGTCGGCGGTCGCGGCCGGCGCGAAGGTCGCCGTGTCCCTGCGGGACACCCCCATCGTGTCGGGATTCGGCGACGTCACCCACACCCTCCTCCCGGCGGTCGACCGCCCCTTCGCCACGTGGCCCGCGGGCCGCAACTGGGTCGCCGCCCCGGTGACCGACGCCCCGGCGGCTGACGGACCGATCCAGCGCCTCGACCATGTGGCGGTCTGCCTCGAAGGGGGCAGCCTGCAGAGCTACGCCGACTACTACCGGGACGCCTTCGGCTTCACCCGCTACTCCTCCGAATACGTCGCTGTCGGCGAACAGGCGATGGACTCCGTCGTCGTGCGCAGCGCCTCCGAGCGCGTCATCTTCACCCTGGTAGCCCCGGACCCCGGCAAGCAGCCCGGACAGCTCGACGCCTATCTGGAGCGCAACGGCGGTGAGGGCGTGCAGCACCTCGCCTTCCTGGTCGAGGAGATCATCCCCGCGGTACGGGAATTCCGGGACGGGGGCGTGGAGTTCCTCGCCACCCCGGACACCTACTACGACATGCTCAACGAGCGGTTCGCCGATCTGCGAGCCGAGATCGCCGGGTTGAAGGACGCGCAGGTGCTGGCCGACCGCGACGAGTGGGGCCACCTGCTCCAGCTGTTCACCCGATCCCCGTACCAGCGCAACACGCTCTTCTTCGAGCTCATCCAGCGTCGGGGCTCCCGGGGCTTCGGCAGCGCCAACATCCGGGCCCTGTACGAAGCGGTGGAGCGCGACCGGCTGACGGCCGGATGAGCGTCACCGGCCCCTCCGCCGGCCATCCGCTCACCCTGGCCGACTACGAGAGCGCGGCCCAGTCGTGTTTCGAACCGGACGTCTGGGACTTCCTCGCGGGAGGCGCGGGGCAGGAGCGGACACTCGCGGCGAATGTCCAGGCGTTCGAGGGGACCCGGCTGAGGCCCCGGGTCCTGACCGGTGTCGGCAGGCCCGACACCGAGGTCCGGATGCTCGGACGTACGTGGGCGGCGCCGGTCGGCATCGCGCCCCTCGCCTATCACGCGCTGGCCCACCCCGAGGGCGAGGTGGCGACCGCGCGCGCCGCCGGACCGGCCGGTGTGCCGTTGATCGTCAGCACCTTCGCGAGCCGTACCTTCGAGGACATCGCCGCGGCTGCCACCGGCCGGCTCTGGCTCCAGGTTTACTGCTTCCGCGACCGCGCCACGACGCGCAAGCTCATCGAACGCGCGGAGGAGGCGGGCTTCGAGGCGCTGGTCCTGACGGTCGACACCCCCCGGCTCGGCCGCCGGCTGCGCAGCGAACGGGCCGGCTTCCGGCTTCCGGCGGGCATCGAACCGGCCAACCTCGCCGGCGGCGACTACTCCTCGCCCAGCGATCACGCCCTCGCCGAGTTCGACCCCTCCCTCAACTGGTCCGTGATCGACTGGCTGCGTGCCGTCAGCTCACTCCCCGTTCTGGTCAAGGGCGTTCTCACCGCCTTCGACGCCAGGCAGGCCATCGCCGCCGGGGTGGACGGCATCGTCGTCTCGAACCACGGCGGCCGCCAGCTCGACGGAGCCCCGGCGACCCTGGAGGCGCTGCCCGAGATCGCGGCGGAGGTCGCGGGGGCCTGCCCCGTGCTCCTCGACGGCGGGATCCGTCGCGGTACGGACGTCCTCGCCTCCCTCGCGCTGGGCGCCGACGCGGTGCTCATCGGCCGCCCGGTCCTGCACGGCCTGGCCGTCGGCGGACAGGAGGGCGTCGAGCGCGTCCTGGACATCGTCACCGGTGAACTGACCGAGGCGATGGCGCTCACCGGCACCCGCTCGGCCGCCACCGCGGGTCCTGAACTGGTGCGGCCCCTCGCGGTTCCGGCCCTCCGGCAGGTGACCGCCCCGCCGAACGGTGCCGGACTGCGCAAGGAGGACCTGCACGGCAGCCTCCGCGACCCGGTGCTCGACACCATGAACTTCCTCAACGAGATCACTCACCGCTACCCCGAGGCGATCTCGTTCGCGCCGGGCCGCCCGTACGACGGTTTCTTCGAGACCGAGCAGATCTTCACGTACCTGCGCCGCTACCTCGACCACCTGGAGACGAGCGGGGCCTCAGCCGCCGAGGTCCGCTCCGCGCTCTTCCAGTACGGGCCCACCGGCGGGCAGATCCGCGAACTGATCGCCGAATCGCTGCGCCGGGACGAGGACATCGACGTACCGCCCGAGAGCATCGTGGTCACCGTCGGCGCCCAGGAGGCGATGGTCCTCGCGGTGCGCGCGCTGATCCCAGGCCCCGAGGACGTGCTGCTGGTCGCCAGCCCCTGCTACGTCGGCATCACCGGAGCGGCCCGCCTGCTCGACGTCGTCACCACCGCCGTCGAGGAGGCCGAGGACGGATTCCGCTGCGCCGATCTCGAGGCGGCGATCCTCGCCGAGAAGGCACGCGGACGCCGCCCACGGGCCTTCTACGTGACCCCCGACCACTCGAACCCCTCCGGCAACACCCTGCCGCTCGGCACGCGCCGGGAGCTGCTCGACCTGGCCGACCGTCACGACCTCCTGATCCTGGAGGACAGCCCCTACCGGATGGTCAGCCCGGGACAGCAGCTGCCGACCCTCAAGTCCCTCGACCGCGGAGGCCGGGTCGTCCATCTGGGCTCGTTCTCCAAGACGCTCTTCCCCGGCGCCCGGATCGGCTTCGCCGTCGCCGACCAGCTCGTCACCGACCGGGCCGGTGGCACCGGCCTGCTGGCGGACGAGCTCTCCAAGATCAAGAGCATGGTGACGGTGAACACCTCCCCGGTGAGCCAGGCGGTGGTGGCGGGCATGCTCCTCGCCGCCGGCGGGCGCACCTCGCAGCTCAACACCGAGACGGCCGCGTACTACGGCGACGCGATGCGGGTCACGCTGACGGAGCTCGCGACGTGCTTCCCCGAGGACGAACGGGCGGCGCTCGGCGTCCGCTGGAACGAGCCCACCGGTGGCTTCTTCCTCACCGTCACGGTGCCCTTCCGGGCGGACAACGCAGCCCTGGTGCGCTCGGCCGAGGAGTTCGGGGTCATCTGGACGCCGATGTCGTACTTCTATCCCCAGGGCGGCGGTGACCGCGCCCTCAGGCTGTCCGTCAGCTATCTGACGCACGGACAGATCGCGGACGGCGTCGCACGTCTCGCGCGCTTCATCAGGTCCCAGGGCCACTCATGACCACCTCTCGTCCGCCACAGACCCGCGGGAGCTCCCCATGCCGGTGACCACCGGGATGTACGACTCGATCACCGAGGCGCAGATGATGCCGCGGCTGATCAGGCTCGGTCCCAACCTGTACGGTGCCTCCTTCACCCTGATGAAGCTGTTGCCCGCCTCGTACATACTCGAACGTGCCGATGAACGCGGCGAGTTGGGGCCTGACACGGTGATCGTGGAGACGACGTCGGGCACCTTCGGCCTCGGCCTGGCGATGCGGGCGGCGCTGCTGAAACGTGAACTGATCCTGGTCAGCGACCCCGCCATCGACGCGAACCTGTACCGAAGGCTCACCGACCTGGGCGCCCGGATCGAGATCTGCCTGGAGCCCGCGGAAGTCGGCGGCTTCCAGGAGGCGCGGCTGCGCAGGCTCGCCGAGATCCGCGCGGAGCTGCCCGACACGTTCTGCCCCGAGCAGTACAGCAATCCCGACAACCCGCGCTCGTACGCCGTGGTCGCCGAACAGCTCTCCCGCGCGCTCACGACGGTCGACTGCGTGGTCGGCCCGGTCGGCTCCGGCGGTTCCATGTGCGGCACCGTGCGCGGCCTGCGCGAGCGCACCGCGGACACGCTCGCCATCGGTGTCGACTCTCACAACAGCGTCCTGTTCGGCCAGGCCGACGGACCGCGCACGCTGCGCGGCCTGGGCAACAGCCTGTGGCCGGCCAACCTCGACCACAGCGTCTTCGACGAGATCCACTGGTGCTCCGCCGCCGAGGCCTTCGCCCACACCCGTGAGCTGCACGCCCGGCACGCACTCTTCCAAGGCCCCACGAGCGGGGCCGCGTACCTGGTCGCCCGGTGGTGGGCCGAGCGCCACCCCGACCGGACCTGCGTCGTGATGCTCCCCGACGAGGGCTACCGCTACCAGGCCACGGTCTACGACGACGCGTGGCTCGCCGACAACGGCCATCTCCTCGCCGAGGCCGACCGGCCGGCCGGGCCGGTGACCGTGGAAGCCCCGGACAAGGCCGAGGACCGATGGACCCGGTTCGCCTGGGGCCGCCGCGCCTACGACGACGTACCGGGCGCCGTGCCCCGCTTCGTCGACGTCCCCGGCGCCCTCACCGAGCGGACCCCGTCATGACCGCCGCCGGCACCGGGAGGCTCACCCGTACGCTCGGACCACGCACCCGCCGCGTCGTGTACGGCGAACCGGACCCCGGCGAGATCCGCGCCGAGCTGGACCTCACGAGCACCATCGACCTCGCCCACATCGTGATGCTGACCGAGACCGGGCTGCTGTCCGGCAGCGCGGCCGCCGCCCTCCTCGCCCGCATCACGAGCCTTCGCAACGACGGCTTCCGCGAGCTGTACGGCCTCGACGCACCCCGCGGGCTTTACCTCATGTACGAGGGCCACCTGGTGGCCGAACTCGGCGCCGGCATCGGCGGAAAGCTGCACACCGGGCGCTCCCGCAACGACATCAAGGCGACCATCACCGCGATGCGGCTGCGCACCGAGCTGACGGACCTGCTCGGCGAGATCCTGCGGCTCCAGGCCGCCCTGCTCTCCCGCGCCCGCGTGCACCGCGACGTCGTCATGCCCGTCTACACCCACTTCCAGCCCGCCATGCCGATCGGCTACGGCTATTACCTCGCCGGTCTCGCCACGGCGCTCGACCGCGACATATCCGCCCTGCGGTACGCCATCGACGAACTGCGCCGCTGCCCCCTCGGCGCGGGCGCGGTGGCCGGTACCGACCTGCCCATCGAACCGGCGCGGACCGCCGCTCTGCTGGGCTTCGCCGAGCCGCCGCTGCACGCCACCGACGCGGTGGCCGCCCGCGACACGGTGCTGCGCGCTCTCGCCGCGGTCGCGTCGGCCGGGCTGACCCTCACCCGCCTCGCCACCGACCTCCAGCTGTGGAGCACCCAGGAATTCGGCTTCATCGAGTTCCCGGAACGGCTCGTCGGCGGCAGCTCCGCCATGCCCCAGAAGCGCAACGCCTTCCTCCTCGAACACGTCAAGGCGAAGGCCGCGGCCGCCGTTGGCGCGTGGACGGCCTCGGCGGCCGCCATGAAGTCGACGCCCTTCACCAACTCCATCGAGGTCGGCACCGAAGCGGTCGCCGTGGCCTGGCCGGCGTTCACCGCCGTACGGGACTCCGTCCTGCTCGCCCAGGTCCTCGTCACCGGGGCCCGCCCCGCCACCGCCCGCATGGAGCAGCGGGCACGGGAAGGCTTCGTGACCGCCACCGTGATCGCCAACCGGCTGGTCGCCAAGGGCGTGCCGTTCCGCACCGCCCACCAGGTCGTGGGCGCCGCCGTCCGGGACGCCGTCGAGGCGGGGGACACCGAACTCACGAAGATCGCGCTGCCGGACGGGACGCCCGTCGACCTGGGCGCCGAACTCGCCTCGCTCCGCGACGTCGTCGCCGCGCACGACCGGGGCGGCGGCCCGGGGGGGTGCGACAGGGTCGTCGGCGTCCTGCGGCAGCACCTCGCCGGCCACGCCGAATGGCTTACGGTGCACCGGGCCCGCGTGCGTGACGCGGCCCGGGAGCTGGCGGCGGCGGTGGACGCCGTCGTCACGGAGCACGGGACCGGAGGCACGGCATGAGGCGGTCGACAGTACGTGAAGCGGGCGAGGACGGCCGCTGGTTCGCCTTCCTGGAGAGCAACACCACCGGCACCGGACGGGAGTTCTGCGCCGCCGCACGAGCACGCGGGCTGCGCCCGGTGCTGCTGACCCGTGACCCCGCCCGCTATCCGTATGCCGAGACGGACGGCATCGACACCCGGGTCCTGGACACCGCCGACCTGCCGGCCGTCTTCGACGCCTGCTCCGCGCTCGTCGCCGACGGGGGCCTCGCAGGGGTCGCCTCCAGCTCCGAGTACTTCGTGTCGGCCGCCGCCCACACGGCCGCCAAGCTGGGGCTGCCGGCCGCCGACGGGGACGCCGTCGCCCGCTGCCGCAGCAAGGACGTCCAGCGTCTGGCACTGCGGGCGGCCGGGGTGCCGGTCCCCGCGTTCACGGCCGTCGACGACGTGGATGCGGCCGTACGGGCCGCCGACGTGATCGGCCACCCCGTCGTGCTCAAACCGGTGAGCGGGTCGGGCTCCGTGGGCGTACGGCTGTGCCGCGACCGCGGCGAGACCCGGTCCTGGGCGGACGAACTGCTCGGCCGGGCCACCGACGAACGCGGAAATCCCGTGTCGACGCGGATCCTCGTCGAAGCGGCCGTCAACGGACCGGAGTTCTCCGTCGAGACATTCGACGACACCGTGGTCGCCGTCGTCGCCAAGCACATCGGGCCCGAACCTTACTTCGTCGAAACCGGGCACGACGTGCCCGCGCCCGTACCGGAGGCGACCACCGAGGCCCTCGCGAGGACCGCCCTCGGCGCTCTCGCCGCCCTCGGCCTCGGCTGGGGCGCGGCCCACACCGAACTGCGCCTGTCACCTGAAGGCCCCGTCGTCATCGAGGTCAACCCCCGCCTCGCCGGCGGCATGATCCCCGTCGCCGTACGCGCGGCCCTCGGCGTCGACCTCGTGGACGCGGTCGTCGCACGGACGGCCGGGCAGGATCCGGCGCCCGCGAGGACCGGCACCGGACACGCGGCCGTCCGCTTCCTGAAAGCGCGGCGGGAAGGACAGGTCACGGCCGTCGACGGCACCGAAGCCGCCGCGGCGGCCCCCGGAGTCGTGGCCGTGACGACCAGCACCGCCGTGGGCCGGACCGTCCGCATCACGCACTCGTTCCAGGACCGCCTGGCCTGCGTGGTCGCCACCGGCTCCGACGCGGAGCAGGCCGCGGGGCGCGCCCTGGCGGCCACCCGGCTGATCGGCATCCACCTGGACGGTCCGACGACGGCGGTGACGCCACAGCATCCGCGCATCCCGGAAACACTGCACGCACCGGAACAAGGAGTCGGGCGCCCATGACGGACGACACGAAGAAGCAGGCGTTCACCAAGATCCCCCGATGGACCGCACCGTCCGGCGGCGGCTCGGGCACCGGCACGCACCGGACCCGGCTGCCCGCCGGGCTCGCGGACGCGCTGGAGCACACCGCCTGCGGACTGGGCGCCACCCTGGCGGCCCTGCTGACCGCTGCCCACGCGCGCGTACTGGCCACCGTCACCGCCGAACGCGACCTGCTGATCGGCCTCGTTCCGCAGCCGAACGGCACCGGGACGACACTGCGCCTGACCGTCGCCGACTCCTCCTGGGCGGACCTGGTCACCGCCGCGGCCGCCGCGCCCGTCGAGGACGCGGCCGGCCCGGAGTCCGTGCTCGACCTGTCGGGCGTCGCCGGCCATGCGGCGGCCGAAGACGACGGCGTCCTCGGCGACGGCGTCGTCCTGCACACCGCATGGGACCGGGACGGCGACGGGCTCGCGCTGCGGATCCGGTACGACCGGGCCGCGCTCGACGCGACGTACGCCGAACGGCTTGCCGGATACCACCTCGCCGCGCTGCGGCTGCTCGTCGCCGATCCGGCCGGGCGGCACGACCGGCAGAGCCTGCTGTCCGGCGCCGAAATCGACACCCAGCTGTACGGACTCGCAGGACCCAGGGCCGAACTGCCCGATAAGACCTTCGTCGACCTCTTCCAGGAGCGGGTCCGCAGCAGCCCCGACGCGACAGCCGCCGAACACGGCACCCAGCGCTGGACGTACGCGGAACTCGACGCGCGCGCGAACCGCATCGCGAACGCGCTCCTGGCCGAAGGCGCGGGCACCGAGGACGTAGTCGCCGTCGTCATGGACCGTACCCTCGACTGGATCGCCGCCGCCCTCGGCGTCTTCAAGGCCGGCGGAGTTTACCTCCCGGTGCGCCCCGACTTCCCCGCCGACCGGGTCGCCGCCCAGTTCGACCGCAGCGCCTGCAAGTTCGTACTCACCGAACCCGGCAGCGAGCAACTCGTACGGGACGCCTCCGCCGCAGTCGCCGCACCGCCCGTCGCCCTGTCCGTCCCCGCAGTCCACGCCGCGAACGGCCCGGCCGATCCGCCCGCCGTGACCGTGTCCCCCGGACAAGCGGCGTACATCTACTTCACCTCCGGCTCCACCGGCGCCCCCAAGGGAGCCCTGTGCGAGCACGTGGGCATGCTCAACCACCTCTACATGAAGATCGAGGACCTGGGGATGGAGGAGGGGCCCGGCGAGGTCGTCACCCAGACCGCGTCCCAGTGCTTCGACATCTCCCTGTGGCAGTTCGCCGCACCCCTGCTGACCGGCGGCACCGTCCGCGTCGTCGACACCGACGTGCTCCTGGACGTCGCCGGGTTCCTGGACGAGATCACCGACGGTCGCGTCACGGTGGCCCAGATCGTTCCCTCGTACCTGGAGGTGCTGCTCACGCACCTGGAGCGCAACCCGCGTGACCTCGGCGTGCTGCGCATCGTCTCGGTGACGGGCGAGGCGCTCAAGTACGAACTGGTGCAGCGCTGGTTCGCCGCCTTCCCCGGCATCAAGCTGTCGAACGCCTACGGGGCGACCGAGGTGTCCGACGACACCATGCACGAGATCCTCGACGGCGTACCCGAGCGCGACTTCATCACCGTCGGCCGCTCCCTGCGCAACGTCAACACCTACATCCTGGACGAGAACCTGGCGCTGGTGCCGCTCGGCTCGGCCGGCGAGATCGCCTTCTCCGGCATCTGCGTGGGCCGCGGATACATCAACGACGAGGAGCGCACCCGGGAGGCATTCGTTCCCGACCCGTTCCGCGCGGACACCCGGATGTACCGCACCGGCGACTTCGGGCGCTGGCTGCCCGAGGGCCGCATCGAGTACCTCGGGCGCCGCGACGAACAGGTCAAGATCCGCGGCTTCCGGATCGAGATCGGCGAGATCGAGAACAAGCTCCTGACCATGGACGGCATCCGGGAGGCCGCCGTCGTCATCGACGGCGCCACCGGCGAGCAACGCAACCTCGTCGCGTTCTTCAGCAGCGCCGACGCGGTGCCCGTCGAACAGGCCCGCGACTTCCTCGCGGCGCTCCTGCCCGACTACATGCTGCCCACCTACTTCCACCAGCTGGAGCGGCTCCCGCTCACCGAGAACGGCAAGATCGACAAGAAGGCCCTGGTCCGGCTCGCCGGCACCCTCGGCCACGCGGGCGCCACCTACGCCGCGCCCAGCACCCCCACCGAGCGGCGACTCGCGATGCTGTGGGCGGAGGTCCTCGGCGTACCGCTCGAAAGGATCGGACGGGCGGACAGCTTCTTCGAGCTCGGCGGGACCTCACTGGCCGCGGTGCGCCTCCTCGTCCGCCTCGACCGCGCGCTCTCGCTCAAGGACCTGGTCGCCCATCCGGTCCTCGCCGACCTCGCCGAAGCGTTCAACGACCGCGGCAGCGGCGGCGGCGAGGGCACGGCAGCGAAGCTGCTCCAGCCCCTGTCGTCCGTACGCACCCCGCACCAGACCCTCGTCTGCTTCCCCTACGCGGGCGGCAACGCCGTCAACTTCCGCGCCCTCGCCGCCGAGCTGGAGCGCGACGGCATCGCCGTGCTGGGCGTGGAGCTGCCCGGACACGACTTCGCCGACGACACCGAGGCGATGGAGGACGTACCCGCCGTCGCCCGCCGGGTGCGCGACGAGATAGCCGAGCGGGTCTCCACGCCCGTGCTGCTGTGGGGGCACTGCGCGGGCGCCGCGGCCGCGCTGGAGACGGCCCGTCTCCTGGAGGAGGCCGGAAGCCCGGCTGAGCGCGTCTTCATCGGCGCCCTCCTGCTGGAGGACACCGACGCCCTGCGCGCAGAGATGGCCGAGGTGTCCGCTGCCGACAACACGACCCTGCTCGGCCGGCTGCGCGCCGACAACGCATACGTCGAACTCGACGCGCTCAAGCCGGAACGCGCCGATGTGGCGGGCCGCGCCTACCGGCACGACGTCCTCACCTCCAACACGCACCAGATCCGGATCCGGGAGGACGCCGCGCCCCACCGCATCGACGCCCCGGTCGACGTCGTCGTAGCGCGCGACGACGCCTCCACCGCGCGCTACGCGGCAGGATTCGGCGACTGGAAGGCGGTCTCCGACCGGGTGACGCTGCACGAGCTGGAGCAGGGCGGCCATTATTTCGTCAGCACCCGGCCGGCGGACGCCGCGGATCTGGTGCGGGCGGCCTGTGTGCCGTACGGGCGAGAGGACTAGGACGGGCCAGGTGACCACGTTCCGGACACTCCCGGCGGGTTCGCACTACCGCCGGGTCGCCGCCACCGGGGTCAGCGCGGCCTTCGGTACCTTCGGCGAGCTGCTCCAAGGGGCGCTGCCCGAGAAGGACGGCGACTTCCTGGTGACGCTGCCCGTCGCGGGCTGGGCCGTGGCCCGCTTCGAGCTCCACCCCGACAGCGAACAGCTGCTCGTGTGGCCGCCGCGCAAGAAGAAGGCGCTGCGGCTCACCTCGATGATCCTCGAGGAGGTGGGCAGCCCGGCCGCCGGTGTCCTGAGGATCGACAGCATGCTGCCCGAGGGCAAGGGCCTCGCCAGCTCGTCCGCCGACCTCGTGGCCACGGCCCGTGCCGTGGCCAACGCGCTGGACGAGCCCATGCCACCGCGGCGTATCGAATCCCACCTCGCCCGGATCGAGCCCACCGACGGAGTGCTGTACCCGTCGATCGTCGTCTACCACCACCGCAGCGTGCGGCTGCGGGCCCGGCTGGGCTCGCTGCCGTCGATGGCGGTGGTCAGCGTCGACGAGGGCGGCGAGGTGGACACGGTCGCCTTCAACAGCATCCCCAAGCCCTTCACCGCCGCCGACAAACGGCGGTACGCACGGCTGCTGGAGCGCGTCACCAGGGCGGTGGCCCGCCGTGACCTGGCAGAGGTGGGCCGGGTCGCGACGGCCAGCGCGCGGATGAACCAGGCCCTGCGGCACAAATGGTCGCTTGAGGCGATGACCGGCATCTGTGACTCGGTCGGTGGTCTGGGCGTCGTCGTCGGACACAGTGGCACGACGCTGGGCATCCTCCTGGACACGGCGGCCCCGGACTTCCCCGCCCGGCTGGCGGCCGCCGCCCAGGAGTGCCAGCAGCTCGCCGGGAACGTGACGGTGTACCGCACGCTGAGCTTCGACTGAGGCCTCGCACGGCACGGGAAAGGGGCGCACACCGGGTGCGCCCCTTCTTCCTTCCTGCTCATGCTCAGGGGCGGAACGGCTCGCCCAGGCCCACGACGATCTCCCGCTCGCCCCGGTAGGGCTCGCGGCTGTGCGCCGTACGGACGTTGTCGACGACCAGGACGTCACCGCGCTGCCACGGCTCGCGCACCGTGTGCCTCTCGTAGACCTCGTTGATCAGGTCGACGGTGGCCCGGTCGAGGGGGGTGCCGTCGCCGAGGAAGGTGTTGAACGGCAGGCTCTCGGGGCCGAACTCCTGGGTGAGGAACTCCCGTACCTCGGGCTCCATCGTCCATTCGTTGAGGAACGCGACCTGGTTGAACCAGCAGCGCGCGCCGGAGTCCGGGTGCGCCACGACGGCCGCCCGGGTCTGGGTGGTGATCAGCTCGTCGTCCCCCCGCCAGAGCATCTCCAGGCCGGCCGCCTCGCAGTACCGCTCGACCTCCGCGCGGTTCTTGGTGCCGAAGGCGTCCTGCCAGGCGGTGCCGACGAGCGCGTTGTAGCTGCGCGTCAGCCGCCAGCCGTGCCGCTCGAAGCGCTCGACGAGAGCCGCCGGCAGATCGCGCAGCACGGCGCGCGCGTCGGCGAGGGCGGTGGCGCCTCCGGACGCGGGCGGAGTGACGCAGGCGAAGGCCAGCAGCCGGGGTGCGGTGGCCGCGTAACTGAGCTCGTGGTGCATACACATGGGCTGGTCGGCGGGCCAGTGCGAGGACGAGTACACGCCGGGGCCGTACGCGTCGCGCGGGGCGAACCCCTCCCGCTCCGCCATGCCCTCGCCGATGACCGCGCGTACGGCGGCGACGGCCGCGGCCCGGTCGCCGATCGGCAGGCCGCGTACGAGGACGGCACCGTGCGCGGCCACCGACTCCCGGATGCGGGCGGAGTGCTCGCCGATCCAGGACGCCGCGTCGCGGGCGGAGCCGGCCTCCATGCGGGCCGGGAGGGGCGTGCGCAGCTCGGACATGGGAGATCTCCGGTTCTGGGGGAGGCTGGTCACGCGAAAGCGGGATACGGCGGCAGCGGCGGGGTCTGCCATGACTCGGTTTCCCGCAGCACCAGGGCGGCGGTCTCGGCCAGGGCCCCGAGGTCCCCGGCGGCGGTCAGCTCGCGGTGGAGCACCTCGCACTGGTGGCGCAGGAGCTGGCGGACCGTCGGCGAGGGGCCACCGCGGCTGTTGCGCAGCCTGTCCTCGTTCATCGCGTCGGGGAACACGAACATCAGCTTGGCCGCCCAGGCGGCGAGGGCTCGCAGCACACCGGCGTGCCAGATGCCGTCGTCGGCCAGGTCCGGGTGAACGG
Organism: Streptomyces sp. SID5643; assembly: GCF_009872555.1. Taxonomy (NCBI): domain Bacteria; kingdom Bacillati; phylum Actinomycetota; class Actinomycetes; order Kitasatosporales; family Streptomycetaceae; genus Streptomyces; species Streptomyces sp. SID5643. The sequence goes on along the minus strand of NZ_WWIC01000132.1, from coordinate 6,347 downwards.
ACAGCAGTTCCCGGCGGTAGGCGTCCTCGGCCCGCGAGGCGAGCACGGGCTCGATCCGGAAGGAGCACCAGCACGTGGGGAAGGGGATGCGGCAGTACGCGGCGGTCAGGAACACCGAGGGATATCCGGCGGCCTCGAAGTCCAGGAGCCGCACGCCGGACGGGGTGATCAGGTTGTTGTCGGGGCAGGTGTCGCCGGGCGTGAACCCGGGATAGGCGTCACCGACGAGCGCGCCGATCTCGGCCAGGTCGTCCGCCAGCCCCTTCGGTGGTGTGAGTCCGGCGTCGGCGAGGACCGACGGCAGCCGCTGCAGGAAGCGGACGGACGCGGCGTCCTTGGCCGTCTGGGCGACGGCCGACGGCTCGTAGCCCCTGCGTGTCCCGTCGTACTCGTGCTGCCTGTCCGCCCCGCGTACCGCGACCTTGCCCAGCTCCCGGGCCCATTCGAGCAGTCGCTCCTCGGCGGCCTCCGCGTCGTCGCCCAGCAGGACCTCGGCCAGACTCGGTCCCTGTCCCAGGTCGGCCATCACGACGAGCGGATGGTCCGCGTCCACGGCGAGAAGTTCCGGGCCTCCCACTCCGAGGGCGAGCGCGGACGCCTCCGTGACGAACGCGGCGCGCTCGGAGTAGGCCTTGACCAGCACCGTCCCGTACCGAGCGCTGCGGCAGCGGAGCACCGTACTGCGGTGGCCGAGGCCGGCGGGGTCGGACAGGCTGTCGCCGAGTGCTTCGGCAGCGGCCTTCACCGCCCTGCCCGCGCGCTCGGCCGAGTCGTCGATGCTCATTCGATCACAACTTCCGCGTCGTGGCCCGCTGCCCGTCGGTGGACTGCTGGGCGAACTGGGTGTCGTACAGGTCGGCGTAGAGGCCGCCCGCGGCCAGGAGTTCGTCGTGCGTGCCGCATTCGCGGATCCGGCCGGCCTCGACGACCAGGATCTGGTCGGCCTCGCGGATCGTCGACAGCCGGTGCGCGATCACCAGCGAGGTGCGGCCCGCCAGGGCGGTCTTGAGGGCCCGCTGGATGGCGGCCTCCGACTCGGAGTCGAGGTGCGCGGTGGCCTCGTCGAGGACGACGATCGGCGGGGCCTTGATCAGCAGCCGGGCCAGGGCGATGCGCTGCTTCTCGCCGCCGGAGAGGCGGTAGCCGCGATCGCCGACCACGGTGTCGAGGCCGTCCGGGAGGGCGGTGACGGTGTCCCAGATCAGCGCCGCCTCGCAGGCCGCGATCAGCTCCTCCTCGGTCGCGCCGGGCCGGGCGTACTCGAGATTGGCCCGCAGGGTGTCGTGGAACAGGTGCGCGTCCTGAGTCACCACGCCGACCGTGTCCCTCAGGGACTGCAGGGTCAGGTCCCGGATGTCGTGGCCGGCGATCCGTACCGCCCCCTCGGTGGGATCGTACAGCCGGGGAACGAGCTGGGAGATCGTGGTCTTGCCGGCTCCCGAGGGGCCGACGAGCGCGGTCAGCTTTCCGGCCGGGGCGCGGAAGCTCAGCTGCTGGAGCACCCACGCGTCGGTGGCCTTCTCGGGCCGGCGCAGGGCGATCGACTCCAGCGAGGCGAGGGAGACCTCGTCGGCCTGGGGATAGCGGAAGCGGACCTGGTCGAACTCGATCTCCAGCGGGACCGTTGCTGTTGCGTCCGCTGCGGCGGCGGGCAGGGCGCGGGCGTCGGCCCGTTCCGCGATGAGCGGCTTCAGATCGAGGACCTCGAAGACCCGGTCGAAGCTGACCAGGGCCGTCATGATGGTGACCTGCATGGTCGACAGCTGGTTGATCGGGCCGTAGAGCTGGAGCAACAGGGCGACCATGGCCACCAGGGTGCCGAGCTGGAGCGTTCCCTCGATGGTGAGGCTGCCGCCCAGGCCGTAGACGAGGGCAGTGGTGATCCCGGTGAGTACGGTGATGATGATGAACAGCATCCGGCCGTACACGACGCGAACGGCGACGACGTCACGGACCCGGCCGGCCTTCTCGGCGAACAGGTCCGCCTCCGCCGACGAGCGGCCGTAGAGCTTGGCGAGCATCGCGCCCGCGACGTTGAACCGCTCGCTCATCATCGAGCTCATCTCGGCGTCGAGCTGCATCGCCTCCCGCGAGAGCCGCTGCAGCCGACGGGCGATCAGCCGGGTCGGGAGGAGGAAGAACGGGACCATCACCAGCGCCGCGAGCGCGATCTGCCAGGACAGGTAGAACATCGCCACCAAAACCAGGATCAAGGTCAGGACGGTCGACACGGACTGGATCAGTAGCGCGGTCAGAGCGTCCCGCGCCCCGATGACATCGGCGTTGAGCCTGCTGACGAGGGAGCCGGTCTGGGCCCGGGTGAAGAACGCCAGCGACTGCTCCTGCACATGCCCGAACACCCGGGTCCGCAGGTCGTAGACCAGCCCCTGGCCGACCCGGCCCGAGCACCATGCCTGGACGAAGATCGTCATCGCGTCCAGCAGCGTCAGGCCCGCCACAGCGATGCACAGCCAGATGACGATGTCGGTCCTGCCGGGCAGGATGCCGTCATCGATGATCTTCTTGAGGATCAGCGGGCTCGCGGCCGTGATCGCCGCGTGGGCCACGGTGACCAGGAGGAGCAGAGACAGTGACCAGCGGTGTCTCATGGCGTACGGCAGGATTCGCCGTACCGTGCCGCTTTTGATCCGCTGGCGCGTGATCGAGTTGTCGTCGAACCGAACCTGCGTCCGCCCCGCGCCGGGATTCCCGGTTCGCGCCATGGATACCTGCCTCGTCTCCGTGATGAGCGTCAGTACTTGTCGAGGAACTCGACGATCGCGGCGTTGACGGCATCGGGGCGCTCCAGATTCCCGAGATGGCCGCTGTCGGGGATCTGTACGAAGTCGCAGTCGGGGATGGCATCGGCCACCTCGGCGACCAGGTGCGGCGGGCAGATCAGGTCGTCGGCGAAGGCGATCGCCCTGCACGGCACCGTCACGCTGCGCAGCGCCGCACGACGGTCACCGGCGTTGCTGACCCATGCTTGACCGTCGGCGGTGGTGTTGCCGCCACCGGTCAGCTCGAAGATCTCCAGCCAGGAGGCGACGGCCGCGTCGTCGTTGAGCGTCGCCGGGGACAGCATTTCGAGCACGCTCCTGACGGCCTCGTACCGGGGCGGCAGCTCCACGTCGCTGTCCCGCATCACCTGCTCCGCCGCCGCCAGTGCCTGCCGCATGCGGTCCGAACGGGCCCGGGTGGCGAGCAGTACCGCCGAGCGGACCAAGTGCGGTGATTCGAGGGCCAGTTCCTGGGCGATCATGGCGCCCATGGAGGTCCCGACGATTCGGCAGGGTCCGAGGTCCAGGGCCTCGATCAGGCCCCGGGTGTCCGCGACCATGTCGCCGAGCGTGTACTTCCCCGCCGGCGCGTCCGACGCCCCGATGCCCCGGTTGTCGAACACGATCGTCTCGTATCCCGCCCGGTGCAGTGCCGGGGTCTGGTGCAAGGTCCACACGTGGCCCGCTGCGCCCGAGCCCATGATGAGGAGTACCGGCTCCCCTTGGCCCGAGCGCTGGTAGGAGAGCCGGATCCCGTTGGTGCTCACGAAGGGCATGGAGGGTCTCCTGGTCGTCGTAGGGAGTCGTCCGGCGGGCCGGGAAGCGGCTCCTTCCTCACCATGGCACCGTGCCCTCGGGCCGATCAAGACAGGTGGGTGGCGACCCGCTTCGCACTGTTCAACTGGCGTGCCGACGCAGTTGAACGGGCCTGCACGACGCTTCCGGCGTGCGGGTGCGGGCCATTGTTGACGCGCTGATGAAGCCCTGGTTCATAGTGGCTCCCAGTGGGGTCGACCGGTGCGCGGCCGGAGCGATCCACCTCATGTACCCGAGAGAGGATGACGTGGTGACCAATCCGTTCGAAGACCCCGATGCCGACTACCTGGTCCTGGTCAACGAAGAGGGCCAGCACTCGCTGTGGCCGGTCTTCGTCGATGTGCCCGATGGCTGGAAGTCGGTCTTCGGGCAGGCGGCGCGCCAGGAGTGCCTCGACTACATCGAGAAGAACTGGACCGACATGCGCCCCAAGAGCCTGATCGAGGCCATGGCGAAGAACTAGCCGTACGCGAACGAAGGCAGCCCCCGTGGCCTCGCCCCCGAACAGGGGGTGCGAAGCCCGGGGGCTGTCGTCGTCGTGGTGGCTTCGCTGTCCCGCCGAGCCGCACCGGTTCGCCGCTCCGGGGGGTCAACTCCCCGGAGCTCCGGAGGGGTGGTGGATTGGGTGTGCGGGTGTGCGGGTGTGCGGGTGTGTGGGGTGTGGGGGGTGGTTGGGGTTGGTTTGTGTGGTTAGACGACTGCTTTGTGGGGGACGGTGCGGTTGCGTTGGTCGAGGTCTTCGGCGAATTCGAGCCAGGTGGCGGCGTATTGGCGTGCGAGGGTGCCGACGAGTTCTCCGCAGTGGGGTGGTACGGCTGCGGTGAGGTGGTTCCATTCGGCTGTTGCGTTTTGTTGCAGGAGGCGTAGCAGGTGCCGGCCTTCTTCTTTGAGGCGCAGGGATGGGTCGCGTAGGAGTTTGTCGAGGACCGTGGCTGGGTCGGGTGGGGCTGGTTTTGGTTTGCGGTTGTGTCCGAAGGGGGTTGTTCTGGGGGGTGTGGTGGTGTGTGTGGCGTCGGTGTGGGTGTCGTGGGTGGTGTTGGTGTCGTGGGTGGGCGGCGGGGGTTGTGGTGTGTCGGGGGTTTTGGTGGTTTCCGGTCGTACCGGTGCGGGCAGTTCGCCGGATTGGATGCGTTTGCGGACGTCGCTGGCTGTGGCTGGTGATATCCCGGCGATGCGTGCCACTTGGCGTAGTGATGCCTGTGGGTTTTCGGCCATCAGTTCGGCGGCGCGCCAGCGGCCTTCGACGCTGCTCAGGGGGCGGACCCGCCCGTCACGGCCGATGCGTGCGTTCAACTGCGGCACGGCGTCACTTGAACGGCGGCGGATGGCGGCTACGGCTTTGGCTCCCAGGCCTGATGCGCGTGCGATGGCGCGGTCGGACATCTGTGGATGTGAGGCGATGATGCGGGTGGCTGCGGCGCGCCGGTCGGCGTGGGTCAGTGGCAGGCCGTGGGCGATGTTCGCTTCGACGGCTCGTAAGAAGGCGTCTTCGGTGGTGCCTTCGAAGAATTCGACATCGATGGTCGCCTGGCCGCGGACCAGGGCGGCCAGGAGTCGGTGCATCCCGTCGATCACGCGCATGTCGCAGCGGCTGACGAGGATGGCGGGCAGGGGTCCGTCGACCTCGGCCAGCCGTGCGACGTGTTCCTGGTCCGGCCCTTGCGAGCGGGGGGACTCGCCGGGCAGAAGAGACGCGATGGGGACCGGGGTGACTCTTGGTTCGCGGTGCTCGGCGGTGGTGGGGGCGTCGGCTGGGCGTCTGGTCGCTGGATCGGGTGCGGACGCGAGTCCGCCGATACCTGGTCTATGCAATGTCATTCACCCCGTGTAGACGTTTCTTCGGCCGGTTTGGGTCAGGTCCGACTGGCGGGAGGTTCCCGCACCGTCGTCTGGTCCTCTCGCGTCTGTCGCATGGCCGGGCTCCGACGCGCGTTGTGGGGAGGGTGTGAGCGGGTACGAGGCGCAGCGGTGCTCCCGGGCGCTTTTTCACAGCCGCGTTCACCGTTGTCGCACATCCGGGCTGCATGCCCAGGACGGCCTCGTCGCCCCCGAAACACCGTCGCTCCACCCGCCCCAAGAAGTCGCGTCGCACAGTGCTGTTGTTGATCTTGCCTCGCTGCCGGTGATCGGCTTCGCGGCTCCCGGCGGCCTCGTCCGAAACACGCGCAACAAGGCTCGGATTCATGTTCGTATTTCGTCGCGATGCTGTCGAGACGTTCAAAGCCGCACGATGAGGGCGGGTGCGGCGTGATACCGACTATGGCTTGATCCGCGCCAAAGTGGCCGGTTCCATATCGTCTATCAAATGTGGGCCCGTGGGCCGCGGGGGGTGGGGGGGGAAAGGCCGGGCGCCCTGGGGGCTCCCGGCCTTATCCGTGCTGCTGCCCGTGAGGGGGGAACGTTTCGCCGGAAAAGCGGCGAGGTCCGCGCCGAACGCTATGCCCGTGAGGTCGCCTCGTTCAGCCGCCTGGCCGCACGGCGTTTATCGGTGCGGAATCTCCCCCCGCGCCTGCTGCGAGGCTCGGGGGTGGGACGTGTCGGGCAGCGTCCATACTGACACTTTGCCGTGTCGTTGCCCAGTCTTTTTCGGCGGTGCGCGGAGGGCGCGTGATGGTTCCTCCTCGGCCCGGCCGTGGTCCTTTCCCGGTCTGTACCCACGGGCGGCGGACCTCCACCGTCTGCTGCGCCGTCAGGGCCCGGGGCGCGGTGCGCGCCAGCTCGGTCACTTTCCTGAGGTGGCGTGCCGGGGCT
>NZ_WWIC01000131.1:0-42860 GCF_009872555.1 Streptomyces sp. SID5643 | reverse complement strand
CCCGCCCCGGCGCCCGCCCCGGCCACCGGCATCGGCATGCCGCTCCCCGCCGCCGCGTCCGCCGTACCGGCGGGTGCGGGCGGCGGGATGCCGATGCCGGCTGCGGCGCAGATGCCGCAGCCGGCGATGCCGCAGCCCCAGATGCCGCAGGCGGTGCCGCAGCCCGCGCCTCAGCCGATGGCCGCCCCGGCCCCGCCGCTGACGCCTGCGGCACAGGCGCCGGCACCGGTCCCGGCGCCGGTTCCCGCTCCGGCTCCGGCTCCGGCTCCGTCGCCCATGGCCGCTCCGTTCACCGGGCCCACGCCGCCGGGTGTTCCGGCCCGTGGGGGCCTGACAGCGGCGCAGGTGCGGGGGACGAACGGGCTGACGCCGGCGCCGGCCACGGGGTGGCCCGCAGCGCAGAGCTGGCCCAACGCCGCGGGGATGGGGCAGGCCGGGTAGTTCGGCGGGTGCGGGTGCGGGGTGGCCGGTCGCGCAGTTCCCCGCACCCTTGGTGGACTGCACCGCTGTCCCTTTCCGGGGTCAGTGGGCGACGGGCCATCCGCTGCTCCAGTTCAGGAGGTTGATGCCCAGCTTGGGTGTGCCGTTCGCGTTGCCGTCGTAGTAGTGGTAGACGATCAGGTCGCCGTCGGCGTCCTTCAGGATCGACTGGCCGCCGGGGCCGATGACGCTGCCGTGCGACTCCAGGACGGGCGTGCCGCCGTTGTTCATCAGGTCGACGCCGTTCTTGTCGCGGTACGGCCCGGTGACACCGGAGGCACGTCCGACCTTCACCTTGTACGTCGAGCTGGTGCCTGCGCAGCAGGTGTCGTACGAGGCGAAGAGGTAGTAGTAGCCGCCCCGCTTGACGATGAAGGGCGCCTCGACGGCCTTGGTCCCGGTGGGACGGGAGGCGAGCGAGTACCGGGCGGTGTTGGAGGAGAGCTGCTTCCCGGTGGAGGGGTTGATCTGGATCATCTTGATCCCGGCCCACCAACTGCCGAACGACAGCCACCACTTGCCGTCGTCGTTCACGAAGAGGTTCGGGTCGATGGCGTTGAAGTCGCTGGACGAGTTCGAGGTGTGGACCGTGCCCTGGTCGGTCCAGCTGCCCGGCCGGCCGGTGCTGGAGGTGGCGAGACCGATGGCAGAGGTGTTCGAGCCGAACTTCGAGACGGAGTAGTACATCAGGTACTTGCCGCCGTGGTACGAGATGTCCGGCGCCCAGGCCTCCGGGACGGACGAGTAGTTCCGCCACCAGCCCGGCCTGCTGGAGAAGGCGTCGCTGCCGTTGCGGAAGGCGGTGCGGTCGCTGCTGGTCTTGTGGGCGATGCCGCCGCCGGTGGCGTAGAGCAGGTACGCGCCGGACGAGGTGCGGATCATCGACGGGTCGTGGGTGACGACGTCGCCGGTGACCCGGCCGGGGTTGGGGTATGCGGACGCCGTGCCCGGTACGAGGGCGAGCAGGAAGGCTGCGGGGAGGGCGAACAGGGCGGTTCTCTTGCGCAGGACGGAGCGGCTCATGCGGGTCCTCCTTGCGGTGGGGGTGACAGGGCCGTCCGGCATCCCGAACAGCGATCGCAAGTTCGAACGGACCGTAGAATCGAACCCCTTGCGCGTCAATGGTCCGCGCGGCAACAACCGCGCGGACCATCGAGGTCCGGCTCGCGGCGGGTCAGCCGGTCGGAAGTCCCAGCCCGTAGTACCTGACGTGATAGCCGTCCACGTACTCGGCCTCACCGCCGACGATCAGACCGGCCGGCTCGGCCACCCCCGCCGCCCTGGCCGTCGCCACGAGCATCTCGGCGAGGGCGCGGCCCTTGGGTTCGCCGGGCCCTCCCGCGTCCACGCGCCACAGCGGATCGTCGTCGCGCCACACCGAGGCCGTACCCGGGTGCTCGGCGACGGTGCCCCAGCCGAGCGCAGCCGCGTCGACGTCGTCCGGGGCGAAGCAGCCGATCGACAGCCGGTCGCCGCACGTGAGGTCGAAGAGGAGGGGTGCACCACCGCCGGTCCGCCCGTAGAACGGCATTCCGAAACCGACACCGAGGGCGACGGCCTCGGCGGGCAGGGATTCCAGGAAGTCGCCCAGCGACCGGGTGACGGTCTCCCAGCTGCGGGCGGTCCAGCCACCGGGGAAGCCGAGGCCGGCGTTGGCGGGGTCGCTGTTGCTGCCGAAGAAGCCGCTGATCGCGTGCTCTTCGCCGTGGCCCTGACGCCAGAACCAGTTCTCCGCCGGGTCGGTGGGCTGTAGGACCAGCTCCGGCCCCGCCTTCCCGGCGCGCAGCTCCAGGGTGTCCGTACTGCCGCGCCAGCGCAGGAAGGGGGCGCCCCACGACGGCCCGCTGTCGTAGAAGGGACCCATGCCGCCGTGCGATCCCATGACGGACGGCCGCCCCAGGGCCGCGGTCAGTTCCTCGTTCGCGGCACGGAAAGCGGCGGCCTGCGCCGCGGCGCCGGGATCGGCGGTCGCCACCGGCACGGCGAGTTCCACGTACGACTCACCGGCGGTGTACCGCTCTTCGTAGGTGCCGACGGGACGCAGGCGGGCGTCGCCCGAGGACCGGCCGGTGACCAGGACGGGTCGGTCCGCCGTGCCGCCCCGGGCCCAGCCGAGCCCGTCCGCCAGGGTGTTCACCCCCTCCGGCGTCCAGCCGCCGGTGTCCGCGGCGAGGAGCCGCCGGGCGAGGTCGGCGAGGGATGGTTCATCAGTGCTGCCCCGTTGTCCGTTCATGCGCTCATCGTGCCGCAGCCCTGTCCCTCGGTGTCGAGCGCGGTCCCGTAGAGCCGGTCCACCTTCAACCGGATGACGACGCGCCGCTCGTCGACCAGTTGCCGGAGGAAGGCGTCCTCGTCCTCCGGTTCGGCGCCGGGCGGGATCATCGCGAGCAGCTCCCGGCCGACCGAGTCGCCGGGGACCGTCGTGACGTCGGAGACCTCGGCGTCGCCCTCCGCCACGGCGAAGGACCAGACGTCCCCGCCCTGCACGTGCAGCGCCGCACGGGGTGCGCGGCGCAGGTGCTTGACCTTGACGCGGTCGGCCGCCGTCGAGAACCGCACGGTGCGGGAGTCGGGGTCCCAGCTGTAGACCATGGTGGTCAGATGGGGGTGACCACTGCGCTTGACGGTGGCGAGCGTGCCGAACCGCTGCGCGGCGAGCAGGTCGGAGAGGGCTTCGTCGGACAGGAGGCGGGGTGTCGGTCTGTCGGTCATGCCATGGCCAACGCCCTTGAGGCTTCGATCATTTCGAGATCCGCTCCGTCATCCACTCCGGCAGATGTACCTCCGCGCACACCGTCTTGCCGGGCGGCTCGCGGTCGAGCACCTCCCAGTGATCGGCCAGCGCGTCGACGAGGACGAACCCCCGCCCATGCTCGTCGAGGGGCCGGGGTGGCCGCACGGCCCCCGGAGCAGGCGGACGCGGCGGCTCACTGCGGGTGTCGGTCACCTCCACCCGGAGGCTGCCCGTGCCGATCGCCAGCCGCAGTTCGAAGTCCCGTCCCGGGACGCGCCCGTGGGTCACGGCGTTGGCCGCCAACTCGGCCACGATCGCGCCGGCCGCGTCGGAGACGTCCGTCCCGTAGGGGATCCCCCAGGTGTGCAACTGGTTCAGCGTGAGGTGCCGGGCAAGGCGGGCACCGCGCGGAGTGGAGCTGAGGCGCTGCCTGAACACACGTACGGTGACCGGGTTCCGGGAGATGGACTGTGGCGTCATGCGCCCAATCTGACGGCCGAGAAGGGCGATTCTCCAGGCTGCCGCCGCGTACGCTGCGGCAGCGTACGCGGTGACAGACTGGACAGTACCGGTGACCAACCGTGACGATCCCTTCGGGAGGTGACCGACGGTGGTCGATGGCGCGGTGGGGACGGGCACGGGTGGCGAGCCGGAGTCGTCCGACAGTCTGCGGACGTTCGGAGCGGTGGTCCAGGGCTTGCGCGAGCACGCGGGGCTGAGCCGGGAGGAGTTCGGGGAGCTGGTGCGGTTCTCCAAACACACGGTGGCGTCCGTGGAGTTGGGGAGGCGGATGCCGGATGCCACGTTCGTGGCCCGGGCGGAAGAGGCCTTCGGGATGACGGGTGTCCTCCAGAAGGCAGCGGGACGCCTGGAGCGGCAGCCGGGGCTCGCCGCGTGGTTCCGACGGTGGGCCCAACTGGAGCAGGTGGCGATCACCTTGTACACCTACGAGTGCCGCATGGTTCCAGGCCTCTTGCAGACAGAGGCTTACGCACACCAGCTGTTCATCGACGAGCTGCCCCCGCTGGGCGACGAGCAGATCGAGGCCCATTGGGCAGCACGTGCCGAACGGCAAACACTGTTGCAGGAGCGCCCGAGCACCGCGTTCAGCTTCATTCTCGAGGAGCACCTGTTCCTACGGCGCACAGGCGGGACGGAGGTCACACGAGGTCTCATCGACCACGTCTTGGGGATCGCGGAGTTGCGGAACGTCGAGATCCAGGTCATGCCGTTGATGCGGGAGTCGCATGCGGGGCTGCACGGCCCTCTGCAGTTACTGGAAACCCCGGAGAACCATTGGTTCTCCTACCTGGAAGGACAGCAGAACGGGCAGCTCATCAGCGACCGGAAAGTAGTCAGCGTGCTCCAAAGGAGGTATGCCAGGATGCGTGCACAGGCTCTCTCCCTCTCAGACTCCGTGAGCCTGTTGCAGCGCTTGCGAGGAGACCTATGAGCACCAGCGAACTGGCCTGGTTCAAGTCGAGCTACAGCAGCAGCGGTTCCGGCGACTGCCTGGAAGTCGCCACCTGCCCTGAAGCGATCCACATCCGGGACTCGAAGAACCGGCAAGGTCCCGAACTCCACCTCTCCCCCACCGCCTGGTCCGCCTTCCTCACGCACGCCGCCAAGTGACTGTCGGGGCCGCTCATCCCTGGGCGGCCCCGAACAGCCCGTCGACGATGCGCCGCAGTACGGCCTCCTCCTGACCGGTGTCTTCACCCCGCTCGTACTCGGTCAGCGCGATGCCGGCGAGCGTGAACTCCCCCGTCAGTGCCCGCACCGCTCCCAGCAGGCCGTCGACGTCCAGCCCCCCGGGTTCCGGTGTGCCGACGGCAGGGAAGACCCTCGGGTCGAGGACGTCGAGGTCGATGTGGACGTAGACCGCCTCGGCGCCGGTCGCGCGCACCGCCGCAAGGAGCGGACCCGGTTCGGCCAGCTGCTCGACGCCGACGTGCCGGATGCCGCGACGCTCGACGAGGTCCCGCTCGCCCGGGTCCAGGGACCGGGCCCCCGCCAGCACCACGCGGTCGGCCGACACGCTCCGCACGGGTCGCAGGCCCTCCGGTCCGTCGCCGATGAGTGCGCGCAGCACCATGCCGTGGAAGGCCCCGGAGGGAGACGACTCCGGTGTGTTGAGGTCGGCGTGCGCGTCGAACCACACCAGCGCCAGCCGGTCCCCGAACGCGGAGAGGGCGGTCTCGACGGGGGCGAGATCGACTCCGCAGTCGCCGCCGACGGTCACGATCGTGTCACCCGGCGGAACCTCGGCCAGCGCCTCGCGCACCGCGTGCAGGTGCCGCTCCAGCACGTCTGCGTTCCGTACGCCGCCCCGCGCGTTCCCGGCGCCGCCGTCGAGCACGACCGCGCGCCGCCGGCCTTCGGGCATCAACTCGACAAGCCGGGCCGCCCCACTGCGCAGACGGCCGGCTGTCGCCGCTCCCGACCCCTGCCACTGGGCCACCTCAAGTACGACCCGACCGGACACGGGAATCTCCTCTCGACGGTGATCAACCCAGCCTAGGGGCGGCAGGGACACGGACGGCCGTGCCCCCGGCGCCTCACCGTCGCCCGCCGAACTCCCAGTCATGCACCTCGATTGCGGCGTAAGGCTCCGGGGTCAGCACCGCACGCGCCGCCTCCGCACTCACAGCCCGCACCAGTGCCGCCGTGCCCACCCACACCGCACCGTCGTCGGACAGCAGCGGCCCGTACGCGATCAGTTCGTCCCGCCAGGCGTCCGGCACATCGAGGTCGGCACCGCCCCCCGAGCCGAGACCGATCACGAGGTAGCGCCTCCCGCCCGTCCGCCCACCGGGGAACTCCCCCATGGTCCGCCCCAGAAGATTGCGCCACCGCCGCACCAGCACGTCCCGGTACGCCCCGGCCTGGTAGTTGGGTTCGTCGAAGGCGAACGCGCGGGCAGCGGCGGCATCCGGCAGGTCGACGATGTGCACGCTGCCCGTGACCGTCTCCCCGTCCTCCCCGAAAGTCGGCCCCCGGGCGATCAACTCCGCTTCGTAGCGGTCCATATAGGCCCAGTGCGCCTCTCCCAGCTCCTCACGCAGGGGCAGGGAGCCGGGCCGGTCGCGGTGGTAGCAGAAAAACTCCATGGCTCATCCAACCCCGGTGGCTACGCTCGTGTCTCCGTCGTCGTGACCGTACGGCCGTGGCCGGCCTCGGCCACGGGCCGGACGACGCGCGGAAGCAGGAAGGGCGACCCACCGGACCACAAGGCCGGTGAAGCCGCCCCCCGTTCACACCGTCACGACTTCTTCGGGCACTGCTTCCACGCCAGGTGGTAGACCGTGCTGATGTCCCCGTCCGTGGAGTCCATCGTCATGAAGCTGACCTTGTCGGCCGACTGGGTGCCGGCGTTGACGCGGAGTTCGGTGTTGATGTTGAAGTTGCGCTGCACTCCGCAGGGCGCGTAGACCAACTGGGCCCAGTCCGTCTCGTCGGTGGCCTGCCAGTTGTCGTTGAGGGGCCCGTTGAAGGGGTGGTTCTTGTACACCGTGCTGGGCGAGCCCTGGAAGTAGTACGAGGCCCGCTGGCTGGCGCTCGCCCCGCGCTGGAGCGAGGCGAATCCGCGGTAGTCCGCGCTGGCGATGGCGTAGGTGAAGCCGCCGGGGACGTGGACCTTCAGGTTGAGCTGGCAGTTCCTGCGGAACGCGGTCGGGTCGGAGCTGCCGCCGGCCTGGGCGAGGTAGTCGCTGTAGGTGACCGTGAACGCCGTGTTGTCCTCGGAGACGGCGACCGCCGCCGTGCCCTGCGGGCAGCCGGAGCCGTTCACCGTGGCGACCTGGATGATGATCTTGTCCGGGGGCGGGTCGTCGAACCCGGAGGACGGGGATGATGCGGGAAGTGCGCTGGTGAGCAGCGCGGCGATCGCGCCGCTCAGGAGCAGGCCACCGGCCATGGTTCTCCCATCCGTTCGTGGGGGGTGGATCGTGACGATGCATGAACATGCACATGTCAAAATGACAAGTACACACACCCCCGGCCTGTGACCATTCCATGAAGGAGATGTGAAGAGCGGGAGCGGTCGCATCGTACGCAGGGCGGCACGGGCGGGCCAGGTCGCTCACCGGCCATTCACACTGGCGGGAATTCACCCGGTACCGGCGGACGCATAGGGTGCGTTGCACCAGCGCGTCGGACCGAGGACATCCCGAGGACGGAATGAGGATCACGCACAGTGCGCGCAGCGCCGCGCACCACCGCCGCCCCTCAGGGGTTCTCCCAGGCCGCCGGTTCCGCGGCCAGCCGCTCCACCGGCTCCGGCAGCGCCCCGGCCGCGAGGTCGGCGAGCGTCACACCCTCCAGGACCCTGCGGACGTTGGCCCGCAGGGCGATCCACAGCGGCAGCAGCGGCTCGGCTGTGCCGGAGTAGGCGAGGCCGGTCGGCCGCTCGCCGCGCACCGACACGATCGGCCCGTCCACGGCCCGGATCACGTCCGCGACCGTGATCTCCGAGGCCTCCCTGGCCAGCCGGTAGCCGCCGCCCCCGCCGCGCCGGCTGTCGACGACGCCGCCACGCCGCAGATCGCCGAGGATTCCCTCCAGGAACTTGTGGGGGATCTCCTGCGCGGTGGCGACGGCCTCCGCCTTGACCGGCCCCTCCCCCTGCCGGACGGCCAGCTCCACGACCGCTCTTACCGCGTAGTCCGCACGTGCCGAGATCCTCATAGGACCATTGTGGCCGTCACCCTGTAGACATTGAGCACACGCACCCCGCAACACATCGAGCACACGCACCCCGTACGACGAGCACACGCACCACGTACCGCATGGCACAACAGGAGGCGCTCCCTTGGAGCTCAGCAGGCGTACCTTCCACGCTCTGGCCGGCACGGCGGCGCTCGGCTTCGCGCTGACCGGCAGCGGGTCGCCGACCTCCGCCAACCCGGCACGCCCCGCGCCCACCGGCCCGCCGCCCCCGGTGCCGAGCGCGGACGGCCGGCCGCACGAGATCGGCTTCGACCACCACTCGCTGATCGTCGACGGCCGCCGGCTGGTCCTCTGGTCGGGCGAGATGCACCCCTTCCGGCTGCCGAGCCCGTCGCTGTGGCGGGACGTGCTGGAGAAGATGCGCGCCCACGGCTACAACGCCGTCAGCGCGTACGTCGCCTGGAACCACCACTCCCCCGCGCCCGGCCGCTACGACTTCACCGGCGTGCGCGACCTGGACCTGTTCCTGCGGACGGCCGCCGAGACGGGGATGTACGTGATCCTGCGGCCCGGGCCGTACATCAACGCCGAGGTCGACGCCGGCGGCTTCCCCGGCTGGCTGACCGCCACCGAGGGCCGGGCCCGGACCTCCGACCCCACGTACCTGCGCTATGTCGACGAGTGGCTGACCGCCGTCAACGCCGTCGTCGCGAAGCGCCTGTTCACCCGGGGTACGGGCACGGTGCTGCTCTACCAGATCGAGAACGAGTACGACGCGCACGTCGACGAGCCGTCCGGGCGCGCCTACATGTCGTACCTGTATGAGAAGGTCCGCGCCGACGGCATCGACGTGCCGCTGTTCCACAACGACAAGGGCAGGAACGGCTTCTGGGCGCCCGGCTCGTTCGGCACCGGCGGCGAGAAGGGGCGCTGGCTGTACGGGTTCGACGGGTACCCGGAGCCGGACGAGGTGCCTCCGGACTGGGGGTTGTTCGGCAGCGGCGGCAAGAAGGGCGGGGCTACGGCCAGTCCGAAGACGCCCGGGTTCGTGCCCGAGTCCGGCGGGGGCTGGTTCGACCCGTGGGGCGGGTCCTTCTTCGACGGCAAGGGGTACGCCGAGGCGCGCCGGACCCGGGACGCGGCGTACGAGCGGCGCTTCTACCTCACCAACCTCGCCAACGGCATCACGCTGCACAACGTCTACATGACGTACGGCGGCACCTCCTGGGGCTGGCTGCCCGCGCCGTCCGTCTACACCTCGTACGACTACGGCGCCGCCTTCGACGAAGCCCGCAACGCCACCCCGAAGCTCGCCCCGATGCACCAGATCGGGCAGTTGCTGCGGTTCGTGCCCGACCTCGCCCGGCTGAACCGGGCGAAGTCCGTGCGGGCGGCCGACGAGCGGATCAAGGTCTACCACCTGGCCAACCCCGACACCGGGGCCCGTTTCTACGTCTTGCGCAACGACACCGGCGAGGCGGTCTCCGCGCCGCTCCCGGACGCCGGGATCGACGTGCCGGTCACCGTCCCGGCCCACGACGCCAAGCTGATCGCCGCGAATCTGCGGCTCGGCCGGCGGACGCTGGTGCACGCCACCGTGCAGCCCATGCTGAGCCTGACCGCCGGACGGCAGGACATCGCGGTGTTCGCGGGCCGCCGGGGCGAGATGGCCCAGGTCGTGCTGGAGTGCGCGGACGAGCCGACGCCCATGCGGCTGGACGCGGAGCCCGCCTGGTCCTGGAACCTCGGCAAGCTGAACATCACCGCTCCGCTCGGGGCCGGCGGGCTGAGCCGCGTGCGGGTCGAGGGCGACGGTGTGGACACGACGATGCTGGTGCTGTTCGCCGACGACGCCACCGCCCTGCGGCTGTGGCCCTACGAGACCCCGTCCGGCCCGCTCCTCGTCTACGGCCCCGCCCTGCTGCGCTCGGCCGAGCTGCGCGGCTCCACGGTCCACCTCACCGGCGACACCACCGGGCAGACCGGCCTGGAGGTGTGGGGGCCGCGCGGGATCACCCACGTCACCTGGAACGGGCGCCCGGTCCCCACCCGGATCAGCGCCTCCGGAAGTCTGCTGGCGCTGCGGCCGCTGCCCGGGGTGACCCGGCCGGCCCTGCCCGCCCTGGACGGCTGGCGGCGGCGGGACGGGAACCCGGAGGCCGAGCCGGACTTCGACGACTCGGCCTGGACGACGGCCGACAAGGAGACCACGTTCAGCACCACGCCCGTGCCCGACGGGCAGCCCGTCCTGTTCGCCGACGACTACGGCTTCCACTACGGCGACGTCTGGTACCGCGGCGAGTGGACCGGCGACAGCGGCATCGAGTCCGTGTCCCTGGCCTACAGCACGGGCACGCAGGGCCTGCTGATGGCCTGGCTGGACGGCGAGCCGCTGGGCACGCACCGGATGCCCGTGCCGGACAAGGATCGGGCGCGGCAGGGCACGTGGACCGCGAAGGCCGGCTTCGACCTGCCGGAGCGGCTGCGGGAGAAGCTCCGCGAGGAAGAGCCGGAGCAGCGGCACGTGCTGTCCGTGCTCGTCCGGCGGATGCAGCACGACATGGACGGCGCGGCGCTCGACACGCACAAGGCCGCGCGCGGGCTGACCGCCGTCACCTTCGGGGGCGGCTCCCCCGGGGTGACGTGGCGGATCCAGGGCGCGACCTCGCCGGACCCCGTGCGCGGTCCGATGAACACCGGCGGGCTGCACGGGGAGCGCGAGGGCTGGCACCTGCCCGAGTACGACGACGGGGACTGGAAGGACGCCGAGCTCCCCGCGGCCGGCCGGCGGCAGGGCGTCACCTGGTACCGGACGGACTTCCGGCTGGACGTCGCCCCCGGCGTCGACGCCTCGGTCGGGCTCGTCCTCGACGACGACCCCGAGCGGGCGTACCGCGTCCAGATCTTCCTCAACGGCTGGAACATGGGCCAGTACATCAACGACGTGGGCCCGCAGCACACCTTCGTGCTGCCGAACGGCATCCTGCGCACCCGGGGCGCCAACACCCTGGCGCTGGCGGTGCTGTCCGACGGGACCACCCCCTCCGGGCCGGGCGAGGTGCGGCTGACGCTGCTGGGCGCCGCGGCCGGAGGGGTGCCCGTGAAACCGGTCTGACCGGACCGGCCGGGGGCCGTCAGGCCAGCCGGATCACGTTCCAGGACAGCGGCTCCAGGACGGCGCTCAGCGTGCCGTCCCGCAGAGCCGTGCCGTCGACCGGGTGGGGAGCGACCCGCTCGGGCTCGTCGAGGGTGTTGCGGGCGTCGGGGTCGGCGTCCGCGAGGGCGCTGTGCTCGACGACGCGGTCCACGTCGAGGCCCCTCAGGGCGACTTCGAGGGGCAGGGCGTCGGTGCGGCTGCGGTTGACGGCGAAGACGGTGACGGTGCCGTCACCGGCGCGCACGGCGGTGGCGTGCAGCAGGTCGGTCTCGCCGTACTTCCTCGTCTCGTACGTCGGCGAGTCCACCCGGACGTCCAGGACCTGGCCGCGGCCGTACCGCGCGGCCTGCGCGAACGGGAAGAACGTGGTCTGCCGCCAGGCCGGGCCGCCGGGCTCGGTCATGATCGGCGCGATGACGTTGACGAGCTGGGCGAGGCAGGCGACCGTGACGCGGTCGGCGTGCCGGAGCAGGGCGATGAGGAGCGAGCCGAAGACGACCGCGTCCATGACGCTGTAGTTGTCCTCCAGCAGGCGCGGGGCCTCCGCCCAGTCCCGGGCGCCGGAGTTCTCGATCTCGTGCCACTCCGACATGTACCAGACGTTCCACTCGTCGAAGGAGAGGTTGATCTTCTTCTTCGACTTCAGCTTCGCGCCGATGTGGTCGGCGGTGGCGACCACGTTCTCGATGAAGGACTCCATGTCGACGGCGGAGGCCAGGAAGGAGTCGAGGTCGCCGTCCTCGGGCTGGTAGTAGGCGTGCAGGGAGATGTAGTCGACGAGGTCGTACGTCTCCTCCAGGACCGTCGCCTCCCACGCGGCGAACGTCGGCATGGACTGGCTGGAGGAGCCGCAGGCGACGAGTTCGACGCCGGGGTCCAGCTGGCGCATGGCCCGGGCCGTCTCGGCGGCGAGGCGGCCGTACTCCTGCGCCGTCTTGTGGCCGGTCTGCCAAGGGCCGTCCATCTCGTTGCCCAGGCACCAGAGGTTGATGCCGAAGGGGTCCTTGTCGCCGTGCGCGGCACGGAGGTCGGACAGGGCCGTGCCGGCGGGGTGGTTGGCGTACTCCTGGAGTTCGAGGGCCTCGGCGACACCCCGGGTGCCGAGGTTGAGGGCCATCACGGGCTCGGCCTGGGGGCCGATCTTCTTCAGGAAGGCGATGTACTCGGAGAGGCCGAAGCGGTTGGTCTCGGTG
Organism: Streptomyces sp. SID5643; assembly: GCF_009872555.1. Classification (NCBI taxonomy): domain Bacteria; kingdom Bacillati; phylum Actinomycetota; class Actinomycetes; order Kitasatosporales; family Streptomycetaceae; genus Streptomyces; species Streptomyces sp. SID5643. The sequence goes on along the minus strand of NZ_WWIC01000131.1, from coordinate 30,628 downwards.
GAGCGCCAGGCGAGGTCGAGGCGGCGGGGCCGGTCCTCGACGGGGCCGACGGAGTCCTCCCACTTGTAGCCGGAGACGAAGTTGCCGCCGGGGTAGCGGATGGCGGTGACGCCGAGTTCCCTGACGAGGTCCAGGACGTCCTGACGGAGGCCGGCTTCGTCGGCCGTGGGGTGGTCGGGTTCGAGGATGCCGGTGTAGACGCAGCGGCCGAGGTGTTCCACGAAGCTGCCGAAGAGGCGAGGGTTGACCTCGCCGACCGTGAAAGCGGGGTCGAGGGTGAAGCGGGCGGTGTGCATGGTCGCCTTTCGGGGTGGGTGGTTCGGTTTCGGTGGCGGCTGCGGCTTCGTGGGGGTTGGGGGGTTGTTCGCGCGGTTCCCCGTGCCCCTGAACATGGGCGCTATTGGCCTGCCAGGCCTGTGTGCGCCACGCCCGCCACGATCTGCCTCTGGAAGAACACGAAGACGATGATCAGGGGCAGGCCCGCCATCAGGCCGCCGGCCATGAGCTGGGCCCACTGGATGCCGTAGGAGTTCATGACGGTCGCGATGCCGTTCGGCATGGTCATCAGGTCGGGGTTGTTGGTCACCATGTACGGCCAGAGGAAGTTGTTCCACGAGGCGATGAAGGTGAAGATGCCGACCGCCGCGAGGGAGGGGCGGGAGAGCGGGAGGACGATGGTGAAGAAGACCCGCCAGCGGCCGGCGCCGTCGATGAAGGCGGCCTCCTCCAGTTCGCGCGGGATGCCCTGGAAGAACTTGTAGAGGATGTAGACCATCGCGGCGGGTGCGCACTGCGGCAGGATCATGCCCCAGTAGGTGTCGACCATGCCCATCTGCTGGACGGTGGTGAAGAGCGGCACGCCGAGGACCGCCGGGGAGATCATCAGGCCCGCCATGACCATGCCCATCAGGACGTTCTTGCCGCGGAAGTCGGTGCGGGCGAAGCCGTAGCCGGCCAGGGCGCTCACCAGCAGGACGACGGACGTCACGCAGACCGAGACGACCAGCGAGTTCACGAACCAGTTGGTGATGTTGCCGGACTCGAAGAGGGCCTTCCAGGCCTGGCCCGTCCAGTCCTCGGGGAGCCAGTGGGGCGGGACCTGCACCGCCTCGGTCTCGGACTTGAGCGAGGTGAACAGGCCCCAGGCGAAGGGCGCGAGGAAGACGACCGACACGGCCGTGGCGAGGAGGGTGAGCAGGATCTGGCTGGGCGTCCACGCCTTGGTGGTCATCGGGCGCTCTCCTCACGGTTGCGCAGCAGCCACATCCGGGCGAGGGCGACGGCCGCGATGATCACGAAGAAGATGACGGAGATCGCGGAGGCATAGCCCACGCGGTAGCTGGTGAAGCCCTCTTCGAGCGTGTACTGCACGAAGGTGCGGGTCGATCCCTCGGGTCCGGGGAGGAAGTCCATCATCACGACGGCCTGGTCGAAGATCTGGAGCGAGGCGAGGACCTGGAGGGCGACGACCAGGCCGGTGATGTTGCGCAGCAGCGGCAGCGTGATGTGGACCATGCGGTGCCAGGCGTTCGCGCCGTCCAGTCTGGCGGCCTCGTAGAGGTGGTCCGGGATGCCCTGGAGGGCGGCGAGGTAGAGCAGGAAGCTGAAGCCGACGGTCCACCACAGGGTGGTGATGACGATGGCGAGCATCGCGTAGGACTTGTCGGTCAGCCAGGGCGTCTCCAGGCCGAAGACGTGGTCGATCATGCCGGTGCCGGGATTGAACAGCCACTGCCACAGGTTGGCCGCGACGGTGGACGGCAGGAGGAACGGGGCGAAGAAGCACAGCCGCCACAGCCACTTCCCGCGGTCGATGTGGTGGGCGAGCATCGCGAGGAGGAAGGCGAGGACGGTGATGCAGGGGACGACCAGGAGCGTGAAGTACGCGCTGTGGCCGAGGGAGTCCCACACCAGGGGGTCGTCCAGGGCCTCGCGGTAGTTGTCGAGGCCGACGAAGCTCGCGCCCTCACCGGTGATGTTGGCGTCGGTGAAGCTGAGGTAGACGCCGCGCAGCAGCGGCCAGATCACGAACAGGGCGAAGAGCAGCAGAAACGGGGCGACGAACCAGCCGCCGTGCTGGAAGCCCTGCCGGCGGCGGAGGGTGGCGCTGCCGGCGGCGGTCGTCACGCGTGCGGGTGCGGCGATGGTGTGGGCGCCGGTGGCCATCAGGCGGCACCTCCTTCCGCGGCGGTCTTCCCGTCCATGGGGTTCTTCGTGGCGAGGAGCTGGGTGAGCGCCTTCCTCATGCGGCCGGCCGCGGTCTCCGGCCGGGCGGAGCCCATCGTCGAGGAGACGACGACGGGGCCGACGCGCTGGGCGAGGATGCCGGTGGAGCCCGCGAACCACACCTTGGGCTCGGTGGCCTGGTGGTCCATGGCGGAGACGTATTCGCTCTGCGGGTCCAGCTTCTTGTACGCCGCGGTGGACAGGGTGGGGGTGTACGCCGGGATATGACCGCCGGCCGCCCACTGCCGGGCGTGCCGGACGACGTAGGCGGCGAGCCGGTGGGCGGCCTCGTTGGCGGCGCCGCCGCGCTCGGACTGGTGCGGCAGGACGAAGGAGTGGGACTCGGCGTGGGTGGCCTGCCGGCCGAAGACGGGCGGCAGGGGGGTCGCTCCGTAGTCGAGCTTCGCTCCGGAGTAGACCGGGACCGACCAGTTGCCCTCCCAGACGAAGGGGGAGCCGTTGATGAACTGCTCGGCGCTCGCGAGGCCTCCGAAGCCCGGGTCGGAGTACCCGTCGGTGACGTGCCGGCGCAGGAACTCGAGGACCCGGACGGCCTTGTCGGTGTCGAAGGTGACCTCGGTGCCGCCGGCGTCGAACCAGGTGCCGCCGAGCTGGGTGTAGAAGGCGACGAAGAACCACCACTGGAAGTTCTGGTCGGCGTTCCACATGCCGATGGTCTGGAGCCCCTTCTTCGTGGCCCGCTTGGCCTCCTTCAGGACGTCGAACCACTCGTCGGTGGAGGTGACGGGCACGATCCGGCCGTCGTCGCCGAGGAGCCCCGCCTTCTTCAGGACGTCCTTGCGGTAGAAGCAGAGCTGGACGTGGATGTCGAGCGGGAGGGCGTAGAGCTTGCCGTCGATGACGCCGCGCTTCCACAGGGTGGGGTTGTAGTCCTGCTCCCGGACGCCGTACTTGGCGAGCAGGCCGATGTCCCAGGGGTCGAGGAGGCGGCCGGGGGCGAAGCCGGTGACGCGGCCGAGGTGCATCACGCCGAGGTCGGGCGCGCGGTTGCCCGCCGCCGCCATGGCGAGTTTGGTGTAGAAGGGGCTGCCCCACTGGAGGGTGGAGTCCTTGACGGCGAGGTCCGGGTTGGCCGCACGGAAGGCGTCCAGCATCGCGATCATGTTGGAGCCGTCGCCGCCGCTGAAGAGGTTCCAGTAGCGCACCCGTGTGTCGGCGTCGGAGGCGAGTGCGTCGGCGCCGGTGCCGAGCGCGGCGAAGCCGAGGCTGCCGGCGACGAGGAGCCCGCCGAGCCCGCCGAGAAGCTGCCTGCGATTCAGGTCAGGTCCTGCCATGCCCTGCCCTTACGATCGATGACGAAAGCCGTTCGGTATTTCGGATAGCGCTCGTTACTTCGAACGGGACCGTAAATTCGAAGCGCTGGCCCGTCAATGGTCCGGTCAGACTTCGGTCGGGACTTTTCCGGACAGGAACGGTCGTTCTCCTTTGAACATCGGACGCCGGATCGCATGACGCGCACACTTTCGGGCGCGTAGTCTCGGACCCGCGACAGGCCGTCGGCCGGCGGTGAGAAGGGGGAGCGATGGACATCGCGGGCGCGCGGGCCCGGGCCGCCCGACTCTCCGCCGCGCTCAGGCGCTCACGCAGTGGCTCGGCCATGCGCGGCCTGGCCGCCGAACTCGCCACCGCGGTACGGAAAAGACCGGACCACCCCACCGACGTGCGGTCCCTGTGCCGGGCACTGTGCGAGGAGATGAGCAGCCGGCGCGGCGGGCGGCCCGTCGAGCTGCGCTTCGAGCGCTTCCCCGACGAGATCGAAGTGACCGGCCTGTGGGTGGAGTTCCAGGACTTCGACCTCGTCATCGTCGAGGAACGGGCCGAGGCGGTGCAGCAGTTGGTCATCCTCGGGCATGAACTGTGGCATCTGCACGCGGGGCACGGGCATCACCACGGGGCGGGTGCGGCGGCGGCCCACGCGTTCGCCGACCGGCCGGGGTGGGACGACGCCGCGCTGGCGGTGGCCGCCCGCAACGGCTCCCGGGAACGGGACGAGGCCGAGGCCGACGCCTTCGGCCACCGGCTGGCGGCGGGGTGCCGGGCCCTGCTGCCGGGCGGGCGCGGGCCGGCGGCACCCCTCGAACCCGTGCAGCGGTCGCTGTACTACCGGGGACCGCGAGGGGGTGCGGCACCGTGACGACGGTGGCGCTGACCCCGGCCGAGTTCGTCAACCAGTTCTATCCGAACTTCTGGTGGATCCCCGCGGGGGTCCTGGCGGCCGCGCTGGCCATCAAGCTGCCGAGCATCATCCGGCTCTGGAAGGACCCGATGCTGCGCGCGGTCGGCGGGCTGCTGCTGCTCGCCTGCGCGGTGTTCGTGTTCGTGGCGCCGTCGACGATCGCCCGGGTCAACCGGCTCACCGGGGTGGCGAACTTCTCAGGACCCTGGGTCTACTCGCTGCTCACCGCGTTCTGCGCCTTCTGCCTGCTGCTGATCATCTCCTGGCGGAACGGTCTGTCCGACCGCTCGGAGCGCACCCGGCGCGCGATGCGCGGGGTCGTGGCGGTCTACTCCGGTGTGATCGTCGCGATGTGGGTGCTGTTCGCCCTCGCGGACGTGCCGGTGGAGCGGCTGCGGGACCTCGACACGTACTACGCGAACACCCCGTACATGCGCGAGGTGATCGTGCTGTACCTGCTCGCGCACACCGTGGCCGCACTGGTCACCAACGGGCTGATCTGGAACTGGGTCCGCACCGACGGGCTCGACTCGCTGCTGCGCTGGGGGCTGAAGTTCCTCGGCGTGGGCTACGCGGCGCAGTTGTTCTTCGACGTGGCCAAGATCAGTGCCGTGGTGGCCCGTTGGTCCGGGCGGAACGTCGACTGGCTGAGCACGGCCGTCGCCCCGCCGCTCGCCTGCCTGTCCGCCGTGCTCATCGCGGTCGGCTTCATCCTCCCGCACGCCGGGCAGTACCTGCACGGCCGCTGGCACGTCCGGCTCGCCCACCACGAACTGCGGCCGCTGTACCTGCTGATGAGGACGGTCAACGGCACGGGGGTCCCGTTCCTGCTGCGCGCCACGCCGGAGCTGCGGCTGGTCCGCCGGGAGACGTTCATCCGCGACGTGCTGCTGCCGCTGGCCCGGCACATCGACGAGGACCGGCGCGAACGGTTCCACGATGCCGCCCTCGCCCTCGGTCACCCGCCCGACCGGGCCAGGACGCTCGCCGCCACCGCGGCGATCCTGGACGCGGCCGACGCCGGGAACCGGACACGGCAGGACGACGGCACCGGTGCCCGGGACACCACGGACCTGCTGCGCGAGATCGGTGCCGTGTCCCGGGCCCTGCGCCGCACGGAGGACCTCCGGGCGATCCGCGCCCTGGCACGTGACCACACGGACGGCAGATCGCTGACCGGCTGACCACGCCCCGCCCGCGACCGGTGCCCCTCGCCTCCGGCGGGATCGCGTCGACGTGACCCGCACGGGGGCCGCGCACGGTATGTGAAGGTACGGTGAGAGCCGTCCGGGGCGGGCCCGTGTGGCTCGAAACCGGCGCCGGCGGACGGGTGTTGTGCGCCGCGCGGCTGCGGCCGGACGACGGGGAATGCCCTCAGGGCAAAGGAGCCTTCATGGCTGATCGCGGGGAGTCGCATGTCGCGTAGAGCTGTCGTCATCGGTGCGGGTCTGGCCGGCATGCTGGCCGCGGCGGCCCTGTCCGCCGTCGCGGACGAGGTGGTCGTGCTCGACCGCGACGATCTGCCCGAGGGGCCGGAGCACCGCAAGGGCCTGCCGCAGGGACGTCACGCGCATCTCCTCCTGGCCGGCGGTCTGGCCCCCATGGAGGACCTGGTGCCGGGCGTGAGCATGCGCAAGCACCTGCTGGCCGCCGGTGCGCACGAGATTCCGCTCGGCTCGGGCATGGTCGCGCTGACGCCCGAGGGCTGGTTCCGGCGCTGGCGTCACCCCGGACCGCGGATGCTGACCTGCACCCGGGCCCTGCTCGACTGGGCGGTGCGGGGCGCCGTGCTGGACAGCACCGGGGTGGTAATCCGCAAGGCGCGGGTGCTGGAGCTGACGGGGTCGCGGCAGCGGGTGACCGGGGTCCGCCTGTCGACCGCCGCCGGGGAGGAGGACCTCGCCGCCGACTTCGTGGTGGACGCGAGCGGCCGCGGCTCGCGGATCGTGACCTGGCTGGCGGCGCTGGGCGTCGACGACGTGCGCGAGAAGACGGTGGACGCCGGCCTGGTGAACGCCACCCGTCTCTACCGCACTCCCGAGGGAGCCGGGCGGTTCCCTCTGACCATGGTGCAGGCCGATCCGTACCAGGGGCGGCCCGGCCGCAGCGGCATGGTGCTGCCGATCGAGGGCGACCGCTGGATGGTCAGCCTCGCGGGTACACGGGGCGGCGGCGAACCGCCGTCCGATCCGGACGCGTTCCTCCGGTACACCCTGGACCTGCCCGACCCGATCGTGGGCCGGCTGATCTCCGGCGCGGAACCGCTCACCGACGTCCATGTCAGCCGCAGCACCAGCAATCACCGCCGGTACCTGGAGAAGGTCCGCTCCTGGCCCGACCGCCTCGTCGTCCTCGGTGACGCGCTGGCCACGTTCAACCCCGCCTACGGACAGGGCATGTCGGTGGCCGCGCTGGGCGCCCGGGAGCTGGACCGCGAGCTGCGGCGGTCCGGCCTCGGCGAGCCCGGGCTCGCCCGGCGGGTGCAGCGGAGGGTGGCCAGGCCGGTGGAGTCCGCGTGGACGATGGCGGTGAGCCAGGACGTCTGGTACCCCGGGACGCGCGGGGGCTCGCCCGGGGTCGCCGACCGTCTGGTCACCGCCTACACCCGCCGCATGATCCGCACGGCGACCGGTTCCTACACGGCGGCGTCGGCGGTCTGGGACGTGATGAGCATGACGACGGGGCCGACCCGGCTGCTCCGGCCGTCGACGGTCCTGGCGACGCTGAGCGGGCCGCCGTTGCCCGCGGCGGTGGGGGCGCCGCTGACGGACGACGAGCGTGCGGTCCTGCGGCGCCTGGACCGCACGGGAGGCTGAGCCAGGGTGGCCCGGTGCGGTTCGGGCTCCCGGCCGCCCCGCCGCTCGTCAGCCGGCGAACGCGGGCTGTGCCAGTCCCTTGCCCGCCCCGGGCACCACGAACAGGGACCCCGCCAAGGCGGGCGGCTCGGTCAGCCCGGTACGGGCCGTGGTGATGTACAGGTCGGTCAGGTCGGGCCCGCCGAACGCGCAGGCCGTCACCAGCGGCACCGGCAGCTCGATCACCCGGTCCAGCTCACCGCCGGGGGTGTACCGCCGCACCGCCGAGCCCTGCCACAGGGCGACCCACACGCACCCCTCGGCGTCCACGGTCAGCCCGTCCGGGAAGCCCGCGGTCTCCTCGACCCGGGCGAGGGTCCGCCGGCCGGAGATCCGTCCGTCCGCGTAGTCGAAGACGTCGACCCGCCGGGTCGGGGTATCGATGTAGTACATGAGCCGCCCGTCGGGGCTCCACCCCGTGCCGTTGCTGACGGCGACGTCGTCGAGCACGACCTCCACGGTGCCCTCGCCGGTGACGCGGGACAGCGTGCCGCCCCCCGGCGCCTCGTCGTAGCGCATGGTGCCCGCCCACAGCGCACCGTCCGGCGCGATCGCGGCGTCGTTGGCGCGGCGGCCCGGGACCGGCTCGTGGTGGAGCCAGCGGAAGCGGCCGTCCGGGCCGAGGAGGCCGATCCCGTCGCGCAGGTTCAGCACCAGGCCGCCGCCGGCGCGCGGCTTGACGGCGCCGATGTGCTGTTCCGTACGGCGGACGGTGCGGCGCCCGGTAGCCGGGTCGTAGGTGTGCAGGCGGGAGCCGAGGATGTCGATCCACAGCAGCCGGCCGGCCGCCGCGTCCCAGGTGGGCCCCTCGCCGAGTTCGGCCTCGGCCCGCACGGCGACCTCGTACGGCGCCGTCGCCGTCATGCCAGGCTCCGGTGACCGAGGTGCTCGGACAGCTCGGCGGCGCCCTTGACGGCGAGCTGCTCCAGCTCGGCGCGGCGCTCCTCGCTCCAGCGGATCATGGGCACGGAGATCGACAGGGCGGCGACGACCTGCCCGGTGCGGTCGCGGACCGGCGCGGCCACGCAGGACACGTCCGGGTTGGACTCGCGGTTCTCCACGGCGAGGCCCCGCTCACGGATCTCGGCCAGGGCCTCGCGCAGCGCGCCCGGGTCGGTGATGCTGTTGGGAGTCATCGCGGCCAGCTGGGCGCTGTCCGGGATGCGCGCGGTGAGCTCCGGCTCGGGAAGGGAGGCCAGCAGCATCTTGCCGACGGACGTGCAGTGGGCGGGCAGCCTGCGGCCGGCCGCCGACACCATCCGCACGGCGTGCGTGGAGTCGACCTTGGCGATGTAGATGACGTCCGTGTCCTCCAGGATCGCCACGTGCACGGTCTCGTCGCAGGTCTCGGCGACGGACCGGGCGACCTGCTGGCCCTCGGCCGCGAGGTCCAGCTGCTCGGAGTACCGGGCCCCGAGCTGGTACGGGCGTACGCCGAGCCGGTAGCGTCCGGGCTGACCGGGCATCGGGACGATGTACTTCCGGGCGGCGAGCGTGGTCACCAGCTCGTGCACGGTGGTGCGCGGCAGCTGGAGCTTGCGGACGATGTCGGGGGCGGAGAGCGTCCCGTCCCCGTCGAGGAAGAGCTCCAGAATGTCGAGAGCCCGGGTCACGGCTGGTACGAGGCGTCCCACGACCGGCCCCCTCCCTAAATGTCTCAGGCGCCTGTGTTCGAGATTTCAACAGGCGATCGGCATGACGAACACAGGCTAGCCATAGAGGTATGTCCGGGCAATGGGCAGCGGGCCTACAAGCGGAATCCCCCGAGGGCCCCACATGCGCGTGGTGTGCCCATTAAGGTGCCCGGTGTGCGACACGTCACAGGTGTCGCAGAGGTGGGGGGATTTCTGTGCGGGACATGACCATGGGCTCGAACGTGTCTTTAACGGCCCTGAGTGAGAACGTCGGCTCCGCGATCGTCAGCCTGGGCTGGTCCAGCCCGACCGGGGAGGGCGACGCCGACGTGTCCGTCCTGCTGCTGGACGGGAACGGCAAGGTACGCAGCGATGCCGACTTCTACTTCTACAACAACCCGGTGGCCCCCGACGGCAGTGTGCAACTGCTCGGCAAGGAGCCGACGGGAGACGGCAGCGAGGACCGGATCAGCTTCGACCTGACCGCTGTACCGGCGGAGGTGGAGCGGATCGTCGTGGCCGCGAGCCGCTACGAGGGGGCGCGCTTCGGCGAACTGGACGACCTGAAGGTGACGCTGGCCGACGCCGTGGGCGAAAGCCTCCTCCGGTTCGTCATCGAGGACGCCGGCCAGGTGAGCGCGATCATCTTCGGTGAGCTGTACCGGCGCGGCGAGGAGTGGAAGTTCCGAGCCGTCGGTCAGGGGTACGAGAGCGGGCTGGCGGGACTGGCAACGGACTTCGGCGTCGACATCGAGGACGACGAGGCGGAGTCCGGGAGGGAGGTGGCGCCGGAGCTCGCCGTGAGCACCCCCGGCGCTCCGCCACAGGCGACACTGGAGGCGGTGCCCGCACCACGCCCGCCGGCCGAGGAAGAGGCCCCGCCGAAGAAGCGGGCCGGTCGGCCCCGCACCGCGAAGAAGAAGGTCACACCGCCCAGGGCGCCCGTGAAGAGCCTGGCGGAGAACGAGTCCTGGAGACAGGCCAGGCTCTTCCCGGTGTCTGCGCTCAAGAACGACCGGGACCGGGAGACGCGGGCCACGTCGGTGCTCTTGTCGGTGATGGCCCAGGTGCCGCGGTTCGGCCGGCGCATCACCGCTCCCTTCGGCGCGCCGTCCGGCCGCATGGAGACGTTCACCGAAGTGTCCCTGCCGCACGGGGACACACCCCGACGCCCCGACGGAGTCATCCGCGTCGAACGCGCGGGCAAGCTGTGGACGGCCCTCGTCGAGACCAAGACCAACGGCAATCCCCTGAAGTCCGACCAGGTACAGGCCTACATGGACATCGCTGCCCGGCGCGGCTACGAGGCCGTGATCACCCTGTCGAACGACGTGGCACTCGAGGGCAGCCCACTCGTCGACGTGAAGATCGACCGGCGCCGCAAGCACCAGGTGGCGCTCTGGCACCTGTCCTGGGCCGAAGTGGCCCATCAGGCGCAGATGCTGATCCGGCACGAGGGCGTCGGCAACGCGGCGCGCACCTGGTTGCTCCAGGACTTGCTCCACTACCTCCAGCACGACAACTCCGGCTGCCACGGCTTCCAGAACATGGGCGCCGCATGGGTGCCCGTGCGCAACGGGATCAACGACGAGACCCTCTGTCAGGGCGACCCCCGCTCCCTGGAGGTCGTGGAAAGCTGGGAGCGGCTCATCCGGCAGGTGTGCCTGCGGCTCGGGGGCGAGCTGGGGCAGAAGGTGCTGCCCACCCAGCGTTCCCGGCGCGGTACCGACCCCGGGACCCGCCGCGCCCGCCTGGCGGACCAGCTGTGCCTGGAGGGCAGGCTCCAGGCGGAGTTGCGGGTCGAGGGGGCACCCGGTCTGCTCACCATCAGCGCCGACCTGCGGACCGCCAAGCTGCGCACGTCCGTGGAGATCCCGGCGCCCGAGCAGGGCTATCCACTGACCTGGGCCAAGCGTCTGATCCGTCGTCTCGCCGAGGCGCCGGCGGATCTGCACGTCGAGACTCTTGTGGAAGGCGAGGCGGGCGGCCCGCGGGGCACGCTGGAGCGGTTGCGTCCCGAACCTGGGGATCTGCTGCCGAAAGACAGCTCGACCCGCATCACCGGATTCCGGCTGTCACTCTTCAAGGGCATGGGAAGCGGCCGAGGCAGCGCGGAGTCCGGGTTCATCCGGAGCGTCGACGACGCCGTGCACCGCTTCCACACCTCGGTGGTGGCGCACTTGGACGCTCCTCCATCCGGACGGATCGCCGCGAAGGAGCGGGCCACCGCATGACACCGGGGCGGCGCCGCTCACCGGGCACGCCGCCCCCGCATCCCTCCCAGCTCCCCCCTCAGCCGCTGCGCCCGCAGCACCAGTTCCAGTTCGAAGCGGCGGTCCGGGTCGTCGATCTCGTCGCCCCACAGTTCGCGGATCTGACGCAGGCGGTAGCGGACCGTCTGGGGGTGGACGCCCAGACGGGTGGCCACCTCCGGGGCGCCGCCGCGGGTCTCCAGCCAGGCCAGGAGGGTCTCGGCGAGGCGCCGGCCGTGGGTGGGGCCGCAGTGGGTCAGGGGGGCCAGGCACCTCAGGGCCAGGTCGTCGATGAGCTCCTCGGGCTGGAGGAGGACGAGGGCCTCGGTGTGTTCGGTGCAGTAGAGGACCTCACCGGAGGGGAGGAGGTCCCGTTCCATCAGACGGACCGCCGCCTCCGCCCAGCGCAGGGACTTGGCCGCTTCGGTGAGCGGGACCGGTGGGCCGATCGCGCCGGACCAGCCGGCCAGGGCCCGGTGCATGAGCTCCGAGCGGCCCGCCGCGTCCGGCTCGGGCACGACCATGCGGGGCTGCTCGTACTCCATGTCCAGCAGTACGCCTTGGCCGACCGCGGGGGCCATCGCCTCGCGGGCCGGGCGGAGCAGGACGCCGACCGCGACCTTCGCCGGTAAGGGCCAGCCGATCCGGGCGGCGCGTTCGGTCAGGGCTTCGGAGGGGTCGCCGCGGTGGTGCTCGGCGAGGAGCAGCTCCATGAGGCGGCGTTGCAGACGCAGGCGTTCGCCGGCCTGGCGGGCGGCTGCCTCGGCGTAGCCGCGTACGGACTGGTCGACCAGACCGTCGAGGTACTCGTAGCCCGCGTCGACGAGTTCGTACATCGCCGGGGGCGGGATCTCCACGCGCTGACCGATGTCGGCGAAGCGGCGCCAGGCCAGGCGTACGCCCATGCGGTAGATGGCCTGGAGGGAGTCGAGGGAGCGGCCGTTGAGGCCTTCGCCGCGGCCGAAGTCCTGGAAGACACCGGGCGGGACGGTCGGGCGTCCCTCCGAGTGCTCCAGGTGCTGCACGAAGACCTCGATGGCCCGGCGGATGCCGACCAGGGCCATCGGCTCGCCGGAGTCGTCGAGGACGACGGGCAGGTGCGGGTACTCCCGCTGGATCTCGCAGAGGATCTCCTCGGCGAGGGCGGGCGCCTCGGCCATGGCGATCGCGGCGAACCGGCGTACCTGGAAGCGCGGTACCTCGTGCCAGGCCGAGCGCGTCGAGAGGGCGGCTGCGGTGCGGGCGGCCGTCACGGTCAACTCCCCTGGTCCGTTTGCTCGTACGTGATCAGGGGGGTGTTCGGTTGGTCGGGTGTGGCTTCGAGCAGCGCGACGACGCCCAGCGCGGCGCCCACGGCGAGGGCGGCGGCGAGCGCGACGGTCAGCGCGGCAGCGAGCAGTCTCGACATCGCAGGGTCAGCCTCTCTGTCCGGATTCGCCCGGAGATCGTCCGGAGGTTTCCCCACCTCGGCGTCCCGTCCCTGCCTGTCGCGCCCAGTCTCGACAAGCATTGACACCCCGTCAAGAGCCGCCTACGGTTCCCGGCCCAACCGCACGTGCGCATTCCGCCGCCGTGCCGGCCCTCTCGTACGTCGAGCCGTCCCAAGCCACTGGAGTGCCCGGATGCGCCGTACAACCTCTCCCTTTTCCCTGGTCCTGCTGGGTCTCGGTACGTTCCTGCTGGTGCTGGCGCCCCTGCTCGCCTGGTACGTGGAGCCCCGTGCAGCGGTGAACCCGATCGACATCGACACGACCGCCGTCTACACCGGCCGGGGCAGCGTCTTCGACACTGACCGGATCGAGACGGTTCCCGACCGGAAGATCACCGTGACCCAGCGGGTGCGGGGCAACGTCGAGGACAGCGAACGCAGCGGCAACGCCGTCTGGGATGTGACGACCACGGTCGACACCGACAAGTCGCTGCCGGCCGCCGATCCGCACGACGCGCTGGACTTCGTCCCGCACCGCTGGGTGATGGACCGGAAGACCACCCGGCCCGTGCACTGCTGCGGGGAGAAGCCCTACATCGAGGGCGAGGCGTACCTGAAGTTCCCCTTCGACGTGCAGAAACGCTCCTACCAGTGGTGGGACAACACGCTCGGCGACACGGTCGTGCTGCGCTACCGGGGCACCGCGAAGATCCAGGGCTACACGGGCTACAGGTTCACCGGCTCCGTGCCGCCGACGCAGACCGGCACGCGCATGGTGCCGGGCAGCCTCGTGGACCAGCCGAACCGGCCGCAGGTGCTGGCCGAGGAGTGGTACTCCAACCACGGTTTCGAGCTGGTGGTGGACCAGGCGACAGGCCGTGTGATCTACGCGCAGACCGGCCCGAAGCGGACCCTGCGGGCACCGGGCGGGAAGAAGGACGCGGCGGTGCTGCTGGACAGCCGGAAGGTCTCGTTCACGACCGCGACGCAGAAGGAAGCCGTGCGGCAGGCGAAGCGGGACAGCGGGCAACTGCGGATGGTGGGCACGACACTGCCGATCGGAGCGGCCGTGGGGGGCTTCGTGCTGGCGGTAGCGGGGGGCGTTCTCGTGGCGCGTGGGCGGAAGGAGCCGGAGAGCCCCGTTCCGGCCGATACGTCCGGTACGCCCCAGCCCACCCTCACGATGTGATGTGACGTCAGCTCCAACAAAGCCGGAAATTGTCACGCCGGTGAGTAGCCGTGGCGAACGTCCGGGCGAAAACTGTCCAACCCCACCCGAGCACACCCCGTCCACACTCCCCTCCCAGGAAGAGCTCAGGCTCCGCACAGACCGACCCCCTGTGACGACCACACCCCCCACGTTTTCCCCACGCTGAGTTCCGCACCCCAACACGAGTTGGAGCACCGATGCCCCAGCACGTACCGTCCCGGCTGCGTGCCGCGCTCCCCAGTGCGTCGCAGCACCTCTCGGCGCTCCCCCCACATCCGCGCCGGATCGTTTTCCTCGCCCATCGTGATCTGGACAATCCGTCCGCCGGCGGCTCCGAGCTGCTGGTCGACAGACTCGCCGACGGACTGACCCGGCTGGGGCACCAGGTGACCCTGCTGTGCGGAGGGCCGGCCGCCTTCCGCGACTACCGGGTCGTCTCCGCCGGCGGCCCCTACGGCCACTACCTGCGCGCCCGGTCCGCCTTCACCCGGCAGGTCGGCGACTGCGACCTGCTGGTCGAGGTGTGCAACGGCATGCCCTACCTGGCGCCGCTGTGGCACCGGGGGCCGACGCTGACCCTGGTCAACCACGTCCACACGGAGCTGTGGCCGATGCGCTTCGGCGGGCCGCTGGCCCCGGCGGCGCGGCTCGGCCGAAGACTCGAACAGTGGGCGCTGACCGGGGCGCAGCAGCGGAGTCTGCTCGTCGCCGTGTCCTCCTCGACCGCGCACGCGCTGCGCGAGATCGGCGTCGAGCGGGACCGGATCCGGGTCGTGCACAACGGGGTCGAGGAACCGGGCCCGCGGGCCGAGCGTTCGCCGGAGCCGTTGTTCGTCGCCGTCGGGCGGCTCGTCGAGTACAAGCGGATCGACCTGCTGCTGCGGCTGTGGGAGCGGGTACGGCCGGTGACCGGCGGACGCCTGGTGATCGTCGGGGACGGGCCCGAGCGGGGCCGTCTGGAGCAACTGGCCGGGCCCGGCGTCGAGTTCACCGGGTACGTCTCAGAAGCCGAGAAGCACCGGCTGCTGTGTGCGGCCTGGCTGCTGCTGCACCCGTCCGCGGTGGAGGGGTGGGGGCTGGTGGTGACGGAGGCCGCGGCCCGCGAGACACCTGCCGTCGCCTTCGACGTGCCGGGACTCAAGGACTCCGTCGTCGACGGTGAGACCGGCGTCCTCGCGCGGGGCGAGTCGTCCTTCGCCGCGGCGTGGTGCGCGTTGGCCCTCTCCGGGCGACGGCGGGAGCTGATGGGGAAGGCGGCGCGGGAGCGGGCCGCGCAGTTCCGGTGGGACCGGACGGTGCGGCAGTTCAGGGCGGTCGCCACGGAGGCGGTGAGGGGCTGGAGCCCGTGAAGCCGCCCACGCGCCCGCGCGGCGGACCCGCAGCCGTCGCAGCCACGCGCCCCTATGCGCGCGACCCCTCGTTCCGGAGATCCCTCGCCCTGTTCCGTGCCTTCCTCCACGAGCAGGACGACCCCGAGGCCTGTTACTCGCTGCTCGCCCGCGACGCGGTCGACCAGGTCGAGTCCTACGACGGGCCGGTCGCCGGGCGTACCGTGCTCGACGTCGGTGGCGGCGGCGGGTACTTCACCGCGGAGTTCCGGCGCCGCGGGGCGAACGCGTTCCTCTTCGAGCCCGACCTGGCCGAGCTCGGCCAGAAGCCCCCCGACTCGGCCGTCGTCGCCGACGGGTACCTGCTGCCCGTGCGGGACGGCGCCGCCGACGTCACCTTCTCCTCCAACGTGCTGGAGCACGTGGCGGATCCGGAGACGTTCCTCAGCGAGCTGGCCCGGGTGACCCGCCCGGGCGGGCTGATCTACGTGTCGTTCACCAACTGGCTGTCGCCGTGGGGCGGGCACGAGTGGGCCCCGTGGCACTACTTCGGCGCCGACCGGGCCCGGGCCCGCTACCTGCGGCGGACCGGCAGGCCGGCCAAGCACACCCTCGGCGAGAACCTGTTCGCCGTGCACATCGGCTCCACCCTGCGGCAGGTGCGGGCCCGGGACGACGTCACGGTCGTCTCGGCGCGCTCCCGCTACTGGCCCTTCCTCGCGGAGGCCGTCGTCAAGGCGCCCGGCATCCGCGAGTTCGCCACCTGGAACCTCCTCCTCATTCTGCGGCGGTGTCCTGCATGACGACCACGGTTCAGGCTCCTCCCCCGGCAGCCGTCCCCACCACCGCGACCGCCGCGGGCCCGCCCGACGGCCCGCGGTCGCGGCGCTGGCTGCTGGGCTTCTGGGCCGTGGTGTTCGTGTTGTTCCTCGTGGTGCGACCCGGGCGGCAGACCTTCGACACCAAGCTCGGTGTCACGGTCGATCCGGGGCAGTTCCTCGCCGATCTGGGCCAGCTGTGGCACGACCGGGCCGGGTTCGGCGGGATCCAGGACCAGTACGTCGGCTATCTGTGGCCGATGCTGCCGTTCTACTGGCTGTGCGATCTCGTACGGCTTCCGGTGTGGCTGGCGGAGCGGCTGTGGCTGTCGCTGATCGTGTCCGTTGCCTTCTGGGGGGCGCTGCGGCTGGCGGAGCGGCTGCGGGTGGGCAGCGGGGCGTCCCGGCTGCTGGGCGCGGTGGCGTACGCGCTGTGGCCGGTGTTCACGACCGTGATCGGGTCGACGTCGGCGGCCGCGCTGCCGGGAGCGTTCCTGCCGTGGGTGCTGCTGCCGCTGACGAACGAACGGTACGCCGCCCGGGTTGCGGCCCTGCGGTCGGCGCTGCTCGTGCCGTTCATGGGCGGGGTGAACGCGTCGGCGACCCTGGCGTCGCTGCTGCCGGTCGGGCTGTACCTGCTGTCCCGGCCGCCCGGGCCGCGGCAGCGCAAGCTGATCGCCTGGTGGGCCCCCGCCGTGATCGTGGTGACGGCCTGGTGGTGGGTGCCGCTGCTGCTGCTCGGTGTCTACGGCGAGAACTTCCTCCCCTATATAGAGACCTCGCAGACGACGACGGACACCATGGCGGCGACCGAGGCGCTGCGCGGCGCCGGCAACTGGGTCGCCTATCTGCACCTCGGTGAGGCGTGGCTGCCGGCCGGCTGGGCCGTGGCCTCCTCCGTCGTCGTGATCGTGTGCTCGGCGCTCGCCGCCGGACTCGGGCTCGCCGGGCTCGCGCGGCGGGACATGCCCGAGCGGCGGTGGCTGGTGCTGACGGTGCTGGTGGCCGTGCTGGTCCTGCTCGCCGGGTACGGCGGGGCGTTCGGGGCGCCGTTCCACGGGGTCGTGCAGGGCTGGCTGGACGGGTGGCTGTCGCCGTTCCGGAACATCTACAAGTTCCAGACCGGTGTGGCGCTGGCGCTCGTGCTGGGTCTGGCGCACCTGGTGGGCGTGGCCTCCGAGCCGCACGGGGCCCGGCGGGTGCGCGGCCGGCGCTTCGCCCCGCTGATCGCGGCCGTGCTGATCCTGCCGGGGCTGCTGTGGCCTTACCTCAACGGCTCGATCCTCAACCCGGGTTCCTTCCAGAAGCTCCCCACCTACTGGCAGGCCACCGCCGACTGGCTGGAGAAGTACTCGCCCGACTCGCGCGCCCTGGTCGTCCCGGCCACCGCGCACGGCGTGTACACCTGGGGCTCCCCCATCGACCAGCCGCTCGACGTGCTCGCCGAGTCGCGGTGGGCGCAGCGCGACTACGTGCCGTTCGGCACGCCCGGCAACCGGCGCGCCATGGACGCCGTCGAGCAGGCGTTGCTGTCCGGCTCCCACGTGCCCGGCCTGGCCGACTACTTGAGCAGAGCCGGGCTGTACTACGTCGTCGTACGCAACGACCTCGATCCCGACCAGATCGGGTACGTGCCCACCGCGACCGTCAAACGCACCCTGGAGCAGTCGGGGTACGAGCGGGTGACGGGGCTCGGGCCGGTGATGACCGGCGGCCGGATCGCGCAGGACGCGCCGCTCCAGGTCGAGGGGCTGTACCCGCGGCAGCGGGCCGTGGAGATCTACCGGCCGACGGGTGAGGACGTGGTCCGGCCGGGGCAGGCCGGGCTCGCCCCCGTCGCCGACACGGCCGTGGTGTCCGGCGGGCCCGAGGCGCTGCTGCCGCTGGCGGAGCGGCTGCGCGGGCGGGCGACCGTCCTGACCGGCGACAACCATCCCGGGCTCGGCACGCCGGCCGTGCAGGTGGTGGGTGACGGGCTGCGGCGGGCGGACACCCGGTTCGGGCTGGTCAACGCCGGCACGTCGTACACCTATACGCGCGACGAGCGCAACGCGCCGGACGCCCAGCAGGACCCGGGCGAGAAGCCGCGCCAGATCCTGCCCGCCGAGGGCTCGGACCACCAGACGGTGGCCGAACTGCGCGGCGCCCGCTCGGTGTCGGCGTCCTCGTACGGCAACTGGCTGTTCCACCTCCCGCAGTACGACCCGGTGAACGCCTTCGACGGCAACCCGGACACCGCGTGGGCGGAGGGCGCGCCGGACACGCCGGACGGGCAGTGGCTGCGCATCGGCTTCACCGGCTCCTACGACATGCCGTCCTCCTTCAAGGTGACGCCGCTGCCGCAGGAGAGCGTGCGGGCGGCGGCGACGAAGGTGCGGGTGGAGACCGAGAAGGGCGAGAGGACCAGTTTCCTCCAGCCGAACGGCATGACCCAGAGGATCAAGGCGCCCGAGGGCGCGACGGGGTGGATGAAGCTGACGATCGTGGACTCCGTGGAACGCCGGACCGGTCTCACCGGCGCCGGCTTCTCCGAGATCGGCCTGCCGGACGTGCAGGTGACCCGCCTGCTGCGGCTCCCGGCGGACGCCGAGAACGCCACGTCGGCCGCCACCGTCGTCTCCCTGCACCGCGCCTCCGACCCGACGGGCCTGTCCGCGACCGGCACCGAGGCGGGCCTGCACCGCCGCTTCACGACACCGGCCGCCGGGACGTACGAGGTGAAGGCGAGCGCGGTGCCGGTGCCGGGCGAGGCACTCAACGAGCTGCTCTACGAGGTCGCGCCCGAGCAGCAGGCCCGGATCGTCGCCACCGCCGACTCCACGGCGCGCCTCGGAGCGGGCCTGACGGCGCGCAACCTCACCGACGGCGACCTGACGACGGCGTGGGTCGCGGGCGACCGGCCGGCGATCCACCTGCGCTGGGAGGGCAAGCAGCCGGTCGGCGAACTGGTCCTGGCCCCCGCGGGCGGGCTGTCCGCCCGCGCTTCCGAGGTGCACATCAGCTCCCCGGACGGCGCGGCGATCGCCGGAGTCGACGAGAACGGCTGGGTCCGCTTCCCGCCGATCACCACGGACCGGCTCGACATCACGATCACCGAGACGGCCCCGCTGACCCTGCACAACCCGGTCGCCGACGAGGACCTGCGGCTGCCGGTGGGGCTCACGGAGGCGTACCTGCCGTCCCTCGACCAGTACCGCACCCCGCAGCCCGACGGCACCCGGACGTTCTCCCTGCCGTGCGGCAAGGGTCCGGACGTGGCGCTGGACGGCGAGCTGTACCAGACGAGCGCGAAGGGCACCGTGCGGGACCTGGTGGAGCGCCGGGGCGTGGAGGTGACCCTCTGCCAGGAGGGCAGGGACGACGCCGAGGTGCGGCTCGCGGCCGGGGAGCACCGGCTGGAGGGCGGAGACGCCGGCCCGCTCGCGCTCACGGACGTGACGCTGACCCGCGGCACGGTCCCCGAGGCCGCGGCGGCCGGGCGCGACCTGCGGATCCGGGACTGGCTGGGTGACCGGCGCGCGGTCACGGTCGGTTCGGGCGCGGCCTCGTACCTGACGACGTACGAGAACTTCAACGACGGCTGGAAGGCCACCCTGGACGGCAAGGAGCTGACCCCGGTGCGGCTGGACGGCTGGCAGCAGGGCTGGCGGGTCCCGGCCGGGGCGGGCGGCGAGGTCAAGCTGTCCTACGAGCCGGCCACGACGTACGACGCGGCCCTGATCGGCAGCGGCGTCGGCATCGCGGTCCTGGTGGGCCTGGCGCTGTGGCGGCGCCGCGCCCCCAACCCCGACGCGCCCCAGCCGGTCCCGCCGCTGCCCGGGCTGTGGCTCGGCACGGTGGCGCTGACGCTGGTCGGCGTCGTGATCGCGGGCTGGCTGGCCCTGCTGGTCCCGGCGCTGGCGCTGCTCGCCGCCCGGCGGCACACCCTGCTGGTGCCGATCGCGTTCGCCGCCCTGGCGGCAGCCGGGATCGTCGCGGCCTTCGGGGCCGGGGAGCCGGTGGGCGCGGGCGACGGCGCGTTCGGTCACCTGGCCCAACTGCTGGCTCTCACAGGCCTGTTCGCGGGGCTGGTGAGCCTGCGCGAGGGACCGGCCCCGGAGGCTCCGACACAACGGCTGCCGAAGACCGGAACGGGGGAGGGCACATCCGCATGACGGCACCGGTACGCATCCCGTTCCCTGTGGTGGACGAGGTCTCCCGGCACTGCCTCCAGCAGGAGGAGCCGGAGACCGTCCACATCGAGGTCCACCTCCCGGGCCCCCTCGACCGGGCGCGGCTGCGCAAGGCGTTCCTGGAGGCCCTGCACCGGCATCCGCGGATCCTGATGCGGGAGGCGCGGGGGCCGTGGTACCGGCGGCAGTACGAGTGGGAGCTGACGGCGGAGCCGGACGTGGAGGTGGTGACCTTCGCCCCGCCGGGCCCACGAGCCCTGCTCGACGCGCGGACCCGGGCCCTCGCGGCCGCCCCGCCGCTGTCGGCGTCCCCGCCGATCCGGCTGGAGGTGGTGGACTCGGTCCTCCTCCTCACCATCAACCACACCGCCCTGGACGGTCCGGCCTGCCTGCGCGTCCTGGCCACGGCGGCCGAGCTGTACGGCGGCCGGGACAACGCCCCGGCGGCGCCCCCGACCCGCCCCGCCGAACCCCGGCAGGAACCCCCGGACACCCCGGCCGGCTGGTCACCCCCGGCACGGGTGGCGCACGGCACGCCCGAACCCGCTCCGGGCAACGGCATGCTCGTCGCCGAGCTGCCCCTCCCGCACCGCCCCAAGGGTTCCCCGTACACCGTCAACGACCAGCTCATGGTCACCACGGCCCTGACCATCGCCCACTGGAACCGGGAGCACGGCGCCCGCCCCCGCCCCCTGCGCATCACGATGCCGGTGGACGACCGCCCCCGCGACACCACGATGCCCATCGGCAACGGCACCCGGCTGGTGGAAGTCCCGTACGCGCCGGGGGAACTGGACGTCACCGACATGCCGGCCCTGCTGCGCCGCACCGCGGAGCGCACCCGCGCCCTGAAGTCCCTCCCCCGGCCCCAGCTGGGCCACGGCGCCGCCCTCCTGACCGCGCCCTGGGCGCCCGTCACCGCCCGCGCCGCCCTCACCCGCACCCTGCGCCGGGCCGCCGCGCCCTGGACGTCGACGACCCTGCTCAGCAACATCGGCCGCATCCCCTACCCGCTCGACTTCGGCGACGAGGCGGGCCGCGCGCACGCCGTCTGGTTCTCCGCCCCGGCCCGGATGCCGCGCGGCCTGACCGTGACCACCGCCTCCACCGCGGGCCGTCTCCATCTGGCCCTGCGCTGGTCGAAGGCCCTGCTCGGTCACGGCGACGGCGCCCACCTCCGCGACCTGTTCGAGCACTACCTGCACACCACGGAGGTGACCCCGTGACGACGCCGACCACCACCGGACCCCAGCCCCGTGACCTGCGGGACTTCTACGAGAACCCCGCCGTGCCCGTCGCGTCCGGCACCCCGCGCAGCCTCCGCCAGGCCCGCATGCTGGCCCGTGCCCTGAGCGGCCCGGCGGCCGCGTCCCCGCAGACGATCCTCGACATCGGCTGCGGGGACGGCACCGCCGCCGCCACCGCCGCCCCGCTCCTGCCCGGCCACCGCGTCATCGGCGTCGACTGGTCCCAGGACGCCCTGCGCCGCGCCCGCACCCGCATCCCGTACGCGGTGCGCGGCGAACTCACCGGCGGCGGGCTGCCGTTCGCGTCCGGCGCGGCGGACGCCGTGCTGTTCAGCGAGGTCGTCGAGCACCTCGTCGACCCCGACGCGGCCCTCGACGAGATCCGCCGGATCCTGCGGCCCGGCGGGCATCTGATGCTGTCCACGCCGAACCTGGCCGCCTGGTACAACCGCGGCCTGCTGCTGGCCGGAGTGCAGCCCGTGTTCTCGGAGGTCAGCCTGCGCGGCATCCACGGCCGACCGGGCAAGGAGGTCGTGGGGCACCTGCGCCTCTACACCGCCCGCGCGCTCAGGGAGTTCGTCGCCGCGTCCGGCTTCACGGTCGAACGGCTGGAAGGGGCTCCCTTCCACGGCGTGCCGCGCCCGCTGCGCCCGCTGGACCGGCTGGCCTGCGCCCGGCCGCAGCTCGCGTCGATCCTGCTGCTGCATGCCAGGAGGACGTAGCCCATGTGGTGGGGAGTGGCCGCGGCCCTGCTGGCGAACACCCTGTACAGCCTGGGCTTCGTGCTGGAGAAGCGGGCGCTCACCTCGCTCCCCGAGGTGAGCATCCGGCAACCGGCCCGGCTGCTGCGCCTCGTCCTCGGCAGCCCGCTGTGGATCGGCGGGTCCCTCGCCCTGGCCGCGGGTTTCGCCGCACAGCTCGTCGTCTACCGCACCCTGCCGATCGCCGCCGCGCAGGGCATCTTCGTCTCCGGCCTGGTGCTGCTGGTGCTGCTGTCGGCGCGGCTGCTCGGCGAGGAGACGTCCGGCCGGGAGCGGTACGCGCTCGGCGCGATCCTGCTGGCGCTGCTGATGGTGGTGCTGTCGCTGCGGGAAGGGTCGGACACCGTCGGCCAGGACGCTCCCTACCAGCTGATCCTGCTGGTGTGCGTGCCGTCGCTGGCGGCCGGGGTGTGGCTGTACGTCTCGGCCGAGCGGCGCACCCGCAACCGGCACCGGCGGCCCACGACCGGCGTCGAGTACGGCGTGGCCGTGGGCCTGCTGTACGGCGTCAGCTCGCTGGCCATCAAGGGCGTCGCCGGCCGTCTGACGACCGAGGGGACCGGAGGCGCGGTCCTGGGCCTGCTGGGCTCCCCGTATCCCTATCTGCTGCTCTTCACCGGTGTGTTCGGCCTGGTGATGTCCCAGGCGGCGCTGCAACGCTGCCGGGCCTCGCTGATCGTGCCGGTGTGCACGACCGTGACGTCCCTGTTCACGGCGGTGCTCGGCACGCTGTCGTTCGGCGAGGCCCTGCCGGACGAACCGCTGCGGCTCGCGCTGCGGGTGGCGGGCACGGCCCTGGCGGTCGCCGTCCTGCTGACCATGCCGAAGCACGACACCGCTCCCCAACCCTCCCCACCCGCCAAGGAGCTGGCATCCCCATGAAGCCCGACGACCCGCTGCTGAAGATCCTGGCGTGCCCGCTCGACAAGGGTCCGCTGCATCTGCTGGCCGAGGAGGCCGGGCAGGAGGAGGCGCTGTACAACCCGCGCCTGCACCGCCGTTACCCGATCACCGACGGCATTCCGCAGCTGCTGCCGTCCTCGGGAGAGCAGGTGCCGGACGACGAGCACGAGGAACTCCTGAAGAGGATGGCGCCGTGACCAGCCTGGCGGCCCGTGTCGCCCCTCTGCTGCCCGCCCGTCTGGTGGCCGCGGCGGCCCGGGCGCTCTACCCCCGGTTCGAACCGGAGCTGGCCCGGCTCGCCGAGCTGTGCCCGCCGGGCTGCCGTACGGCGGTGGACGTCGGCGGCTGGTACGGGCCCTGGACACACCGTCTGTCCGGCCTCGCCGAGCAGGTCGTGACGGTCGAGCCGGTGCCCCATCTGGCCCGGCTGCTGGTCGCCGCCGCCCCGCCGAACGTGCGCGTGGTCCGGGCGGCCGCCTCGGACCGGCCGGGCATCGCCCGCCTGTGGCTGCCCTCGGACGACTCGGGCGACCGGGGCGTGTCCTCGCTGGTCCGCCGCGACATCCACGGCCGCGCGCTGGACGTCCCCTGCGTCACGCTGGACGAGCTGGGGCTGCGCGACGTCGGCTTCATCAAGATCGACGTGGACGGCAACGAGCCGGCGGTGCTGCGGGGCGCGACGGGGCTGCTGGCCCGCGACCGGCCGGCCCTGTTCGTGGAGCTGGAGTCCCGCATCCAGCCGATCGCGCCGGTGGTGACCTATCTGTCCCTGCTGGGCTACGACGGCTGGGTCCTGCCCGGCGACACCTGGGTCCCGCTCGCCCGGTTCCCCCTGGAGGACCACCAGGCGGACGCCTCCTACGTCGTCTCCCACGGCCTGCTCCGCCGCGTCCTGCCCTCCCCGCTCCGGCGGGGCCCGCGCTACGTCAACTCCGTCCTGTTCCTCCCCGACGGCCGCCGCCCGGGCAGGAACCCGGTGGGCGACGATGGGACCCATGCCCTCCGGAAAGCACCCCGCTAGCCCCTTCACCCCGCTCGACTTCCAGCTGGTGCTGCTGCGCCGCATGGCCGACCACAATCCCGGCCTCGTGGAGGACGCCCGCCACGAGCTGGGGGTGTCGATCGCGGACATGCGCGAGGCCAACCGACGGTGGCAGGCGATGGTCCGCTCCCCGCGTTCGCGCCCGCCCCTGTCGCGCTACCGCCAGGTGCTGGGCGACCCCGAGTCCCGCACGCCCCGCCGGATCGGCGATCTCGACTGCGAGGCCTGGCTGTGGCCGGTGCCGCTCTGGCCCTCCCTGCGCTTCGAGGTGCTGACCGCCCCGAACCGCGCGGTGTGGAACGAGTGGCTGGTCCGTGCCCCGGGCGCGAAGGGCCCCGCGCTGCGCACGCTGGACGACCTCTCCCCCTGGTCCTGCACGGTCGACGAGGCGGCCCGCGCCTTCGCCCCGGCCCGCCCCCTTCAGGGCTCGGCACCGACCCGGTGGGGGCTGGCGTTCACCGCGCCCGACGCCGAGGGCGTCCGGCGGGAGGCGGTCGCGGAGTTCACCTGGGGGCTGGTGCAGCGGGTGGCCGTCACCGGCGCTCACAGCTGAGACGGCGGCGTCCTCAGGAGGTGTCCGTGTGCCGGGTCCTGGCCGGTACGCAGACCCACGCGAGGACCGCCGCCGTCAGACAGGCGAGCGCCCCGATGCCCATGCTGGTCCGGATTCCGGTGCCGTAGTCCGCGGCCGAGGCGAGCAGGCTGCCGCCGAGCGCGACGCCGGTGGCGCTGCCGACCTGGCGGGTGGTGTTGAACAGGGCGGAGGCGGCCCCCGAGTAGGCCGGGGGCGCGGCGCCCATCACGGTGGCGGTGGAGCCGGTGAGGGCGAAGGACGTGCCGAAGCCGGCGGCCATCATCGGGAGCACCAGGAGCCCGTAGGCGGGGTCCGGGCCCGCGGCGGCCCAGCCGGCCAGGCCCAGCGCGGCCAGGAGCATGCCCGAGACCACCAGCGGGCGGTCGCCGGTACGGCGGGACAGCCGCCCGGACAGCACCGAGGCGAACATCGTCATCGCCACCGCCGGGAACAGCGCCAGACCGGTGCCGAGGGCGCTGTAGTCGCGCTGGTGCTGGAACTCCAGGCTGGCGGTGAAGACCATGCCGTAGAAGCCGAAGTTGAACAGCAGGCCGATGACGGCGCCGCCGCTCAGGGCGCGTGTGTGCAGCAGACTCAGCGGCAGGGCGGGAGACCGGGCCAGCCGCTCGCGCAGGGCGAAGGCCGCGGCGGACAGGACGGCCAGGCCCAGGCCGGCGAGCACGGCCGGGTCGGACCAGCCGCGCCGCCCGGCCTCGTTGAGCGCCGCGGTCAGCAGGGCGACGGCCGCGACGACGGAGACCTGCGCCGGCCAGTCCAGGGCCCGGTCGGCTCGCCGGGGCGAGCGGGCCACGTGCCGCAGGGTGAGCGCCAGGCAGGCGGCGCCGACGGGCAGGTTGATCAGGAACACCCAGCGCCAGCCCACCGTGGAGACGAGCAGCCCGCCCAGCAGAGGTCCCGCGGACGCCGCGATGCCCGCCATCGAACCCCACAGCCCGAAGGCCCGTGAGCGGACGTCCGGCTCCGGGTAGGCCTGCTGGAGCAGGGCCAGCGAACCGGGCACGATCAGCGCCGCGCCGAGCCCCTCCACCAGCCGGGCCACCACCAGGAAGGCGGCGCCGGGCGAGAGTGCGCAGGCCGCCGAGGACACGGTGAACACCGCCACGCCCCAGCAGAAGACCCGCCGGTTGCCCAGCCGGTCCCCCAGCGCCCCGCCCGTCAGCAGGAACCCGGCGAAGACCAGCGTGTACCCGTCGGTGATCCACTGGATCCCGGTGAGCGAGGCCGACAGCTCCCGCCCGACCACCGGCACGGCGACGTTGATCACCGTCACGTCCAGGATGACCATGAAGTACCCGGCGCACACCGCGAGCAGCGGTGCCCAGGACCGTCGCTCGGAGGGCATGGCCCCAGCAGTACACCAAAAGCCGCGCCAGGGGACGTATGCCTCGCGTGCCGTGCTCAGCCCGCGGCGGCCAGTACCGCCTCCACCACCTTGGGCACGGAGCCCGGATGCAGATGGAGGAACAGGTTCGGCTCGATCAGCTCCAGCTCCATGACGCACGGCTCGCCGTCGGGCCCGGTGACCAGGTCCACCCGCGCGTACAGCAGCTCCGCGTCCCCGGGCACGGCGGCCAGCGCCTTCTCCGCGACGGCCAGTTCGGCGGCGGTCGGCTCCCAGGGGCGAAGGTCGGGGTGGGCGACCTTGTCGGCGTCGTACGGTGTGCCCGGGGCGAGGACGGCGCCCTTGACGCCGGCGTGCAGCAGACGTCCGCCGAAGAACTGCAGGGCCCGCTCGCCGTGGGTGTCGATGCTGCTCAGGTAGGGCTGCACCATGACGGTGAGCCCCTCGCGGTGCATGCGCTCGGCCTGCCGCAGGGCGGCGTCCCGCTCCCCTGCCGGGTAGCGGGCGGCGTAGCGGGCACCGGCCCCGGAGGCCGGCTTCACGACGAACTCGCGGTCGGCGGGCAGGTCGAGGGGGTCGCCGGGCGCGCAGTACCGGGTGGGCACGACGGGCACTCCGGCGTCCGCGAGCTGCCGGAGGTAGCGCTTGTCGGCGTTCCACTGCACGACACCGGCCGGATTGGCGAGCCGGGTCGCCTTCGCGCACCGCTCGGCCCACGCCGTGAACTCCCCGGCGCGCCAGCTGTAGTCCCAGGTGGAGCGGAGGAGCGCGAGATCGAAGGCGGCCCAGTCCGTGTCCGGGTCGTCCCAGGGCACGGCGACGGCGTCGGCCCCGGCCTCCCGCAGCGCCTCCACCAGCACCGGCAGGTCGCGGTCCTTGTGCTCCTCGCCGCGGGGGTCGTAGGTGACGACGGCGATGCGCGGGGTGCCGGGCACGGCGACTCCATCCTCGTACGGACGATCGATGCGGTGTCCGCCGAGGCTAACAATTGCGTCCGGAACCGCGACACCCCGTTTGACCTTCACCTTCGGTGAACGATCGGCGCGTTCGCCAGGGCATGCCCGCTCTCGCCGAAGGCACTGCGCCTGTACGACGAGCTGCACCTCTGCGGCCGGACAGCTGGAGCAGGCCCGGCTGGTGGCGTGGCTGCGGCGGCTGGGCATCGGCCCGGACAACGTCCGCTGCGTGGCGGCGGACGCGGTGGAGCCCTGACCCGGACGGCGTAGGACCACGGGCCGTGGGCGGCCCCGGCCGGTCTACTGGCCAGGGGAGCGACCTAGGAAGGGATTCCCATGGCTGTGGTGCTGACGCTGCGCTGGGCCGGGGTGACGCCCGACCAGTACGACGCGATGCTGGACACGGTGGGCTGGGAGGAGCGGGTGCCGGACGGTCTCGTCCTGCACGTGGCCTGGTTCGAGCCGGGGGTCATGCACGTGACCGACGTGTGGAACGCCGAGGAGGACTTCCGGCGCTTCTTCGCCGAGCGCCTCGCCCCGGCCGTTCAGCAGGTCGGACTCGCCGGACAGCCGGACGTCCGCTTCACCCCGGCCCACCGGCGGTTCGTGGCGCCAGGCGCCGGCGGCGGGGCCTGAACCGAACCCCGCCGCCCGGAGCGGCTCGATCAACCGCCGCTCGTCATCCGCCGGTCCGGGAACAGACGTGCCCTCAGCTGCGGGTGTAGGTGAGGAACGCCGCCCCGCTCTCCAGGACGACGTGGTCCGTCAGCTTCCAGGTGCGCGGATCGAACGCGGCCGTGCGGCCGAAGAGCGGGATCCCGGTGCCGATGGTCAACGGGCCCAGCTTGACGATCAGCTGGTCGATCTCGGTGTAAAGGGCACCGGCCAATTCGCCCCCGCCGATCAGCCAGAGGTCCTTGCCGTCCTCCT
This sequence comes from Streptomyces sp. SID5643, assembly GCF_009872555.1. NCBI lineage: Bacteria > Bacillati > Actinomycetota > Actinomycetes > Kitasatosporales > Streptomycetaceae > Streptomyces > Streptomyces sp. SID5643. The sequence goes on along the minus strand of NZ_WWIC01000131.1, from coordinate 2,731 downwards.
GCTTCAGCTCCCGTACCTTCGCCACCGGGTCGCTCGCGACCAGTTCCACGGCCGGGTCGGGGCTTTCGGTCAACGTGGTGGAGAACACCAGGTGTCTCAGGTGCGGGTAGGCGTCGGTCATTCCGGCTTCGAGGCCGATCTCGTACGTTCTGCGCCCCTCCAGGACGGTGTCGAAGTGTGTGCCCTCCGCGGTGACGTTCAGCGCCTTCCTGGCCGGGGCGGGCAGGGTCTCGGGGTACTCGGCGGCCAGGTGCTGCAGATAGTCGATGGGGATCGGCCAGAAGCCGTCCGGTCCTGTGGGGTCGGCGCCGTCGGGCCCGGCGATGAAGCCGTCGAGGGTGGCGGCGATGTAGTACACGAGCTTGCGCACGGGGTTCCTTGTCGATCGGTGACGGATCGTGAACGGGCCGGGTCGGGCGACAGCCCGGGATCCTTCACGCCGGGACGGTGCCGGTTCCCGGCGCAAGGGCATGGTGACCCGAACTCCGGCCTCACGCAGCCGTTTTTCCTGCTCCCGCCGATCACGCGCCCGGGCGGCAGCACCTCGACGCCTCGGGCGGGCAGGACGACGTCGACCGCGAGCGTTTCTTCCGGCCGCCGATGGTGTACGGAGGGATCGTGGTCGCGGTCGTCCCCGCGGCGGCGTGGCCGGTGATGGTCGTCCCCGGCTGGGGGCAGCCCACCCGCCGACCAGTGGAGCAGGCAGACAGCTAAGGAGACGTGACGCGTGACCTCTCTCTTCCCGGCCCTGACCGGCGGCCAGGCCGACCGGCCCGCCCTGCGGTTCGGCGAGCGCTCACTGACGTACGGGGAACTCGCCGCCGCGGCCGGTGCGACGGCCGAGCGCATCGGGGACGCCCGCCGGGTCGCCGTCTGGGCGACGCCCACGATGGAGACGGCCGTCGCCGTCGTCGCCGCGCTGCTGGCCGGAGTGCCCGCCGTGCCGCTCAACCCCAAGTCCGGTGAGAAGGAACTCGGGCACATCCTGACCGACAGCTCCCCCGGCCTGGTGCTCACGGCACCCGACGATCAACTCCCCGAGCCCGTACGAGGCCTGGCCCGGCTCGACGTCGACGTGCACGGCACCGGAACCGCCCCCGCGGAGCCCGCCGACGAGAGCGCCCCGGCCCTGATCGTCTACACCTCCGGCACCACCGGCCCGCCCAAGGGCGCCGTCGTCCCCCGCCGGGCCGTCGCGAGCACCCTCGACGCCCTGGCCGACGCCTGGCGGTGGACCGGCGATGACGTCCTCGTCCACGGACTGCCGCTGTTCCACGTGCACGGCCTGGTCCTGGGCATCCTCGGCCCCCTGCGGCGCGGCGGCTCGGTGCGGCACCTGGGCCGCTTCAGCACCCAGGGCGTCGCCCACGAGCTCAACACCGGCGCGACCATGCTGTTCGGCGTGCCGACGATGTACCACCGGATCGCCGAGGCCGTGACGAGCGATCCGGAACTGGTGAAGGGGCTGACCGGGGCGCGGCTGCTGGTCTCCGGGTCGGCGGCGCTGCCGGTGCACGACCACGGCCGGATCGCGACCGCGACCGGGCGGCGGGTGATCGAGCGGTACGGCATGACGGAGACGCTGATGAACACCAGCGTCCGCGCCGACGGCGAGGCCCGCCCGGGCACGGTCGGCGTGCCGCTGCCGGGCGTGGAGCTGAGGCTGGTCGAGGAGGACGGCTCGGAGGTCGCCGTGCACGACGGGGAGACGGTGGGCGAGATCCAGGTGCGCGGTCCGAACCTGTTCACCGAGTACCTCAACCGTCCCGACGCCACCGCCGCCGCCTTCACCGCCGACGGCTGGTTCCGCACCGGCGACATGGCGGTGCGCGACCCCGACGGCTACGTCCGGATCGTCGGCCGCAAGGCCACCGACCTGATCAAGAGCGGCGGTTACAAGATCGGGGCCGGTGAGATCGAGAACGCGCTCCTCGAACACCCCGGGGTGCGGGAGGCGGCCGTCACCGGCGAGCCCGACGCCGATCTGGGGGAGCGGATCGTGGCGTGGATCGTGCCTGCGGATCCCCAGTCGCCGCCCGGACTTGAGGAGTTGGCCGGTCATGTGGCGCGGCGGCTCGCCCCGCACAAGCGGCCGCGGGTCGTGCACCACCTCGACACGCTGCCCCGCAACGACATGGGGAAGATCATGAAGCGGGCGCTGACCCATGGCTGAGCGCCTCTCCGCCCGCGAGGCCGTCACCGCCCTCGCCGACGACGCCACCTTCGCCGAACTCCCCGTCCCCGCACGGCGGCCGAAGCCCGACGGCCCGCTCGGCTGGCCGGGCTACGACGCCTCCCGCGCCCGGGCCTCGGAACGCACCGGCGAGCAGGAGTCGGTGGTGTGCGGCACCGCCCGGGTCGGCGGTACCCGGGCCGTACTGATCGCGTTCGAGTTCGGGTTCCTCGGCGGCTCCCTGGGCGAGGGCACCGGTGACCGGCTGGAGGCGGCGTACGCCTACGCCCGGGAACGCCGCTTCCCCATCGTGCCCCTGGTGGCGACGGGCGGCAGCCGGATGCAGGAGGGCATGCTCGCGCTGACCCAGCTCCAGCGGGTGGCGCGTCAGTCGGCGCTCACCCGGGAGGCCGGTCTCGCGCAGGTCGCGGTCCTGCGCGACCCGACGACCGGGGGCGGCTGGGCGACCCTGGGCGCGGGTGCCGACGTGGTGCTCGCGCTGCCCGGCGCGCAGGTCGGCTTCGCCGGCTCCCGGGTGCGGCCGGCGGACGCGGACCC